>NZ_JACJOD010000010.1 GCF_014695385.1 Trichocoleus sp. FACHB-46
CGCTTGCGGCACTATCTGGCTCGTCTGCATCGTCAGAGCTTCTGTTATTCCAAGTCACAAGAGATGCTGGAAGCCTCTATCTGCTTATTGACCTACTATCTGAGACATTGGAAAGTACTGATTCCTGTCTAAATCATTCGCTCTTTGTGCAACGCCCAATAAAAAGAGTCGAGGTTCAAACCTGAGAATTTCAGGACTGACCTCGACTCTACAATTTTAAGGAGGGTTAACCGTTTTCGAAGCGATGCTTAGATTTACGCGATCGCTGCAATCTTCACATCATTGTTGCCGAGCAATTCTTGCAGCTCTTCCGCGTCTACCGTCTCTTTCTCAACCAACATATCTGCTAGCAGATCCAAGACGTGACGGTTTTCGATCAAAACTGCCTTAGAGCGACGATACGCTTGTTCGACTAAGTTACGAACTTCGTCGTCAATCGTGGCAGCCGTTTCTTCCGAGAAGTCACGCTCAGCAGCGATATCTCGTCCCAGGAACATGTTGCCTTGCTGACGACCCAATGCCACAGGACCGAGGCGATCGCTCATCCCGAAGCGAGTTACCATTTGTCGAGCTACACGCGCTACTTGTTGCAAGTCGCTGGCTGCACCAGTAGTGACTTCTTCTTCACCAAAGATGATTTCTTCGGCAATGCGGCCACCGAGGGCTACTGCCATCTGGTTTTGCAGATAGGAGCGGCTGTAGAGACCAGAGTCCATGCGATCTTCGCTGGGGGTGAACCAAGTTAAACCACCTGCACGACCACGAGGGATAATGCTAATTTTTTGTACGGGGTCATAGTCAGGCATCAGCGCACCAACGAGGGCGTGACCTGCTTCGTGGTAAGCCACCAATTGCTTGCGCTTCTCGCTCATAACGCGGTCCTTCTTCTCTGGACCTGCCAAGACGCGATCGATCGCATCGTTGACTTCATCCATCGAAATTTCGGTCAAGTTGCGACGAGCCGCTAGAATTGCCGCTTCATTTAGCAGGTTAGATAGGTCAGCACCCGTAAACCCAGGAGTACGACGCGCAATCCGGTCTAAGTCCACATCCTTCGCTAATGTTTTGCCACGAGCATGCACCCGCAAAATTTCTGAACGACCCGCAAAATCAGGGCGATCGACGACCACCTGACGGTCAAAACGACCCGGACGCAATAGAGCCGCATCTAACACGTCAGGACGGTTAGTAGCCGCAATCACGATAATGCCAGTGTTGCCTTCAAAGCCGTCCATTTCGGTCAGCAACTGGTTGAGGGTCTGTTCCCGCTCGTCGTTGCCGCCGCCTAGACCAGCACCCCGCTGCCGACCTACCGCATCAATTTCATCAATAAAGACGATACAGGGAGCATTGGCTTTTGCTTGCTCAAATAGGTCACGGACGCGAGACGCACCCACACCTACAAACATCTCTACAAACTCTGAACCGGAGATTGAGAAGAAAGGTACGCCTGCTTCACCCGCTACCGCGCGAGCCAACAGAGTTTTACCTGTTCCGGGTGGTCCTACTAGCAACACACCTTTAGGAATCTTGGCTCCAACCGCAGTAAAGCGATCGGCGTTTTTAAGGAAATCTACAACTTCATTTAGTTCTAGTTTTGCCTGGTCAATCCCCGCCACGTCACCAAAGGTTACCTGAGTTTGAGGCTCCATTTGGACTCTAGCTTTGGATTTACCAAAGTTCATCGCTTGGCTACCGGGACCGTTCTGGGCCCGACGCAGCAAGAAGAACAAACCAACTAGTAGTAAGACTGGGAAGAAGAGGCTGCTCAGTGCCTTGAGCCAGAAGCCATCATCGGTTTGAGGCAGAACTGAAATATCTACATTATTTTTGGTTAGCGTATCGATCAGCTCAGGGTCACTGGGCAGATTGACCAGCACCTTGCTGCCGTCTTGAGCCGTGACTAAGGCTCTGGAGCGATCGGAGCTGAGACTAACTTTTTCTACTCGATTACCTTCAACTTCTTGAATAAACTGACTGTATCGCCACGTCTCCCGACTCTGGGGCTGCTTGTCAAAAAGTGCAGTTGCTAAAGCAACGACCACAATTGCTAGAAGCGCGTACAGTCCCGCATTTCTCCACCGTTTGTTCACTGAGGTCAATCCTCCTAGTTGTAAGTTGCGGGGACTTTTGTCAAAATTGTTTGTGTTAACTAATATTAACCTAATTTCAGAAACAGGTTAACAATCAGCTCTAGAAAAGCCCCCGCAATTGCTGAAAACCTTGATGAAAGGGGTCGTAGGCAAGTTGAGAGTTGCGTCTCAGAATCCCGTGGATCGGCACGATTTCCACCACACTGTTACAGTAGGCGATCGCCTCAAACTCCATGACCAGATCTAGACACCAAGGTTCTTCCCGTATTGTCCTATTCTGGCTCATCAACCAGGAAATGAGCTGCGATCGCATTAGTCCAGGCAAAATTCCCACCTTTAGGGGGGGAGTCCACCACTCGCCATCCAGCCATCCCCAGAGATTGCCTGTACTGGTTTCTAGCCAATCCCCCTGCTGATTCACTAAAATCGCTTCTTGCGCTCCTTTTTGCATGGCGCTTTGCCGAGCTAGCCAAGTTGGGAGATAGTTACCTGTCTTGTGTATAGGGAGCGATCGCTGAAACCGAGAAGACTCCGCCAACCAAGCCACAATTCCTTGCCGTTGCCAGTCCCCTAAATTTGGTGGCAGCGATCGCCCTGTAATCCACTCCCGCCCATCAGGAAACAGCGTAATACGGAGAACGGGAAAATAAGGTACTAAAGCTTCGGCTCCTTGGCGCACTCGTTGCCAATCTGGAGCTTGCCAGTCGAGCGATCGTAAACTTCGCTTTAGCCGCTGACAGTGCCCTGCCCAATTGGTTAACGGTGCTTCTAAAGACTGAGAGTAAACCCGCAACGTCGTAAACACAGTTGCACCATAGAGCAACCCTGGTTCATCTACAGGCAACGTCAGTGAGGCTGCACAAACTAGCTCCCCAGCGTACCAGAAAAATTGCGAATTCGAGTTAAGCACCGGAAAGCCTGACCCTAGTTGGAGAAAAGCCAGACAAATCTTACAGTTCCGAGTGAACTGGGAGCAACGGTTTTAGAGGTGCTTGACTAATCTTGACTAATCTCGTGCGGGAGGCCTGATCCTTGAACTTCCATCTGGCCCTGTGATGACGTCTCCGCCTAAAGCACGAATCCGTTTCACTGCAATTTGACGGGTGCGATCATCTGTAGCGTTACCCAAAACCTGCGACCACGCTGCCACCTGAGCAAATTTGCTTCTAGGGTTCCGAGCTAAAAATTGGGAAGTTCGCCGTGAGAAGGTAGCAATACTTTGGCTCTCTGGATCTGTATAAGTACTAGCCCACTCTGCTGCCATTGCAAATGAGTACTGAGCTGCTTTAGCATCTCCTAGAAATAAAAGTTCATCGATGCCTTTGTAGCGCCAAACATAGTATGACTTTGGTGGCGCTTTAGGAGAAAGTTGCTTGAGGCCTTGGTTCATCAAGGCAACAGAGCGTTCTGGCATCGCTGCATAGAGAGCTGTACTGCCAGAGAGGAAAAAGTAACCATCCAAGAAGTAAGGGTCACGGCTTAAAACGACTTCGAAATATTCTGGACTTAATTCGTAACCAGTTTTCTCGCGGGCTTCATCATCGCCAAAATATTGCAGAAAATTTAGAAACACCCAATCTGCCAGCAAATTACTGAATCCAAACGTTGGCAGCTTTTCAAGTAGATTGAGGCGTACCTTCTCCGCAGCAAGCTCCCGTTCTAGAACTGCTACAGGAGCAGTACTGGTTTTAGTACTAATCCTTCTCAGTTGCGGCAGTTGGGTCGCCCCAATCAAAGCGGCACAGGCTAATGCGACTAGAGAAGGACCGATTAGCTGGCCCCAGGCTTGCCGAGAAAACACCATCATTTGTCCTAAATTACAACCTCAGCTACCGGATTCAGTTCCTAGGCGACTGAAAAACTCGCCAGGGCGATCGCTTGAGCCAAATTCTAGGGCATTCTTAGAATCAAATTATTCTAATATTCATATCGAGCGATCGCCCCCGCTTATCTACTCAGTTTGCCCCTTTTGCGAGTACCTATGAGTACCCATCCACCAGAGCTCATTATTGAAGCAGGTCGTACAGAAAGTCAGTATTGGAAAGATCTCTGGCGATACCGAGAGTTATTTTACTTCCTGGCTTGGCGAGACATCCTGGTCCGTTATAAGCAAACCGTAATTGGGATCGCTTGGGCTTTGATTCGTCCCTTCCTCACCATGATTGTGTTTACCATCGTTTTTGGTAATTTGGCTAAGCTGCCGTCTGGCGGTGCCCCCTACCCAATTTTAGTCTTTGCCGCGATGTTGCCTTGGCAGTTCTTTGCAAGCGCTCTAGCCGAATGTAGCAATAGCCTCATTGTTAACTCCAATCTGATTTCTAAAGTCTACTTTCCTCGGCTGATTGTGCCTTCCAGTGCCGTGATCGTCAGCTTTGTAGACTTTCTGATTTCTGGAATGATTCTGCTGGCCTTGATGATTTGGTTCAACTTTGTCCCAGACTGGCGAATCTTAACTTTGCCGCTATTCATTCTGTTGGCCTTTGCCGCTGCAATGGGAGCAGGGTTATGGCTGGCAGCTTTAAACGTGAAGTACCGCGACTTCCGGTACATTGTGCCGTTCATCGTGCAGTTCGGCCTATATATCTCCCCCGTAGGCTTTAGTAGCAGCATTGTGCCACCGCAATGGCGTTTGCTTTACTCCATCAACCCAATGGTAGGTGTTATTGATGGCTTTCGTTGGGCAATCTTAGGAGGTGAGGCTCAGTTGTATTGGCCAGGATTTATTCTCTCAACAGGTTTAGTCGCGCTACTGCTACTAACTGGCATTTGGTACTTCCGCCAAACCGAGCGCACATTTGCAGATGTAATTTAGGCAGGAATGACGGGTGTGTCTGATACGGTCATTCGAGTTGAAAATCTAGGCAAGAAATATATCATCGGCCATCAGCAGCAGGGGCGATCGCGCTACACAGCCCTACGAGATGTGCTTGCTGATGGTACCAAGTCTATAGGTCGTCGCATCCTCAATCCTTTTGCTCAACAACCTCTCTCACCTACAAAAGAAGAATTTTGGGCACTTAAAGATGTGTCGTTTGAAATTAAACAAGGCGATCGCGTTGGCATCATCGGTCGCAACGGTGCTGGCAAATCCACGCTCTTAAAACTCCTCAGCCGTATTACAGAACCTACAAAAGGTCGCATCTCTATCAAAGGCCGCGTTGCCAGTTTGCTAGAAGTAGGCACAGGCTTCCATCCAGAATTGACAGGTCGCGAAAACATATAT
The DNA here is from genome assembly GCF_014695385.1 of Trichocoleus sp. FACHB-46. Lineage (NCBI taxonomy): Bacteria > Bacillati > Cyanobacteriota > Cyanophyceae > Leptolyngbyales > Trichocoleusaceae > Trichocoleus > Trichocoleus sp. FACHB-46. The sequence goes on from NZ_JACJOD010000010.1 coordinate 5,317, forward strand.
CTCAACGGTGCAATCCTAGGCATGAGCAAAGCTGAGATTAAAAAAAAATTTGATGAAATCGTAGACTTTGCCGAAGTAGAAAAATTTTTAGATACTCCTGTTAAATACTACTCCTCTGGAATGTATGTTCGTCTAGCATTTGCCGTGGCTGCTTATCTAGAACCAGAAGTATTAGTAATTGATGAAGTGCTAGCAGTGGGCGATGCTGATTTTCAAAAAAAGTGTCTAGGCAAGATGGAAGATGCGGGAAAGACAGGACGCACGATTCTATTTGTAAGTCACAACATGGGAGCAATAACGCAACTATGTACTAAGGCTCTACATCTTAGCTCTGGGAAAATGCTTCAGCTTGGTAGTGTGAACTCAGTTGTTGCAAATTATTTGAACTCGACAATTTGTATTGAGGGTGAGAAACAGCTCCATCAGAATGGCAATGAAGTAAGAAGATTTAAAAAATTTTTCTTTAAGAGAGTGTCGATAACAAATCATGACAGTCATCCAACTATAGATATAGATGTACGCCACCCATTCTTCATAAAGCTGCAATATGAATCTACAGTGCCTCTCAACGAAATAGAGCTTTCCGTAAGGATTGATACTAGTGATGGGAGACCCGTCTTAACATCTCTCCAATCTGATTATGCTCCTGAGAAGTTAAGTATGCCTGTAACTCTTGATGGAGAAGTCGATATAAAATTCCCAGGGATGTTTTTAATGCCTGGCTCATATCTAGTAACAATTGCGGCTCACAAACCTCTGATAGAAATGTTTGATATTCATGAGCATGTGCTTAGCTTTAATATTCTGGAAACAGGGACTACATTCGCAAAGTATGAACAACATCATAATATTGGAGTTGTAATTGTTGATTTACCTTGGTTGCATATTTCTCATTAAATCGAGCAAAAACTCAACTAAGTAAGAAAAGGTAGTGTTTTTGTGGCTTGATTTGGTGTTAATAGTACGACATTTTTATGGACATAGAACAAATTGAACTTTCTTTAAAAGAGAGAAAAGCAGTTTGCAAGCTTTTAGAAAGGCTAGAAAATCAGCCTCCCGAACTTGAGAATCTATGGGAACTCATGGATTCTGTGTGGGATGAATTAGGCTGTGACAACCGCAGATTAGATTCCAGAAAAGTTTCTGATTTTTATAGGCACCCCATCTGGTTGTTGAATGGCCTATTTATTGAAACTCATGATTTATCAATTCAACACCGTTTAGCAATTGCTGATTGGGTGACACAAAACTCAGAAATATATACTGTCTTAGACTATGGTGGAGGCTTTGGAACTCTTGCCCGCTTTATTGCCCAAAAAAACAAAGATATAGTTATAGATGTTTATGAGCCTTACCCTAGCGAATCGGCCCTCATAAAAGCTGCGAACTACACTCAAATTTCCTTTGTCAATACCCTAAACAAAAGATATGGTTGTCTTGTAAGTACTGACGTTCTTGAACATGTACCTGATCCCCTAGAACTGCTAGCCCAAATGGCTAAATCTATTGAATTAAATGGTTTTCTAATTATTGCAAATTGCTTTTATCCAGTAATTAAATGTCACTTACCCTGCACATTTCATCTTAGATATAGCTTTAATCTTTTAGCTAAGATGATGGGATTAGAATTCATCACTGTCTGCCAAAATAGTCATGCATCTATATATAGGAAAGTTGACGAAGCACCTTTTAATTGGTTTGCAATTAGATCTACAGAGTTACTTTCAAAGACTCTATTCCCTATTCTAGAAAATTCTTGGGGATATCGTTTCATTAAGTCAACAAAGGACTTGGTTGATAGCCTGAGAAAATTATTCTTTTAAAGAATAATTGATATATTAACTATTAGTTTGCATGCAGATAAGTTAAACATAACTTTATAATTTTTCTTGATGATTAATGATTCCGAAAACTAAGTACAAAATTAAAGTTAAATTTATTTATATATGATATGAATATTTTACACATTAATCAATCGGACATTGTTGGCGGAGCTGCGATCGCAGGTTACCGTTTACATCAAGGTTTATTAGCTCAAGGTGTGCATTCTCGCTTACTGGTTGATGTTGCCAAAACGAGTGGTGCTGAGGTTGCTACAATCTCACGCCGACGCTACGCTGAAAGCGTTACCTCTCGGTTTGCTTGGCGATTGGGCCTTAACTATATAAACATTACTAATTCTTTTGGCATCCCAGAACATAGTTTTTATCAGGAAGCTGATATCATCAACTTTCATAACTTACATGGTGATTATTTTAATTACTTAGCGCTTCCCAAGCTTACTAAACATAAATTCGCAGTACTGACTTTGCACGATATGTGGAGTTTTACTGGACGTTGTGTCTATAGCTATAACTGCGATCGCTGGAAGATTGGTTGTGGTCAATGTCCAGATCTGAGTATCATGCCAGAGGTTAAAACGGACAGCAGTCGTTTAGAGTGGTGGCTAAAGAATTGGATTTACGGAGTTTCTAATCTAGTTATAGTTTCTCCTAGCAAGTGGTTGGCCGAGCAAATTTCTAGCAGTATGCTTGCTCGCTTTCCCATCCACTATATTCCTCATGGCATTGATATAGAAACATACCAACCTCTCGATCCAATTCAATGTCGTACTGTATTAGGAATTCCCTTAGATAAAAAAGTCTTAATGCTTGGAGCTCAAAACCTCCAAGACCCACGTAAAGGTGCCAAACTTTTATTAGAGTCGCTTCAAAATCTACCTGCACAAGTGAAGGCTACAACTGTTCTGCTTACTCTAGGAGATGGAGGAGAGATAATATCATCACTTGTAGATATACCAACCTTTAATCTAGGTTATATTAGCGGCGATCGTATCAAAGCTGTCGCATATTCCGCTGCTGATATTTTTGTATTTCCCTCACAAGCAGACATATTTGGATTAGTGCTGCAAGAGAGTATGGCCTGTGGTACCCCATTAGTATCCTTTAAAGTGGGCGGTATTCCAGATTTAGTTCGTCCAGGCCAAACAGGTTATCTGGCAGAACCCAATAATGTTGAGGACTTTTGTAATGGCATTATCCAGTTGTTAGAAGATAAAGCTCTACGCGACTATATGAGTCAGAAATGCCGTGCGATCGCCTTACAAGAGTACTCGTTAGAATTACAAGCAAAAAGATATATTGAGCTATATGAGAAGATTTTAGACAATTAACTCTATTAATTTTTCGGTTTTTATGAATCAAACTAAGGAGAGCAGTGTTTACATCATCATTCCAGTGCATAATCGGAAGAATATTACGTTATCCTGCCTAGAAAATCTCCAGGCTATCGGTGACCTCCAAAGATATAAAGTTATTGTCGTAGATGATGGTTCTACCGATGGTACTGCGGATGCAATCTGTAGCCTTTACCCTACTATCACAGTCCTTCAGGGTGATGGTAACTTGTGGTGGACGGGAGCTATTCACAAAGGTATGAAATATGCCTACGAATGCGGAGCAGACTATTTCATTTGGCTAAATGACGACACATTTCCTTCTTTGAATACAATTCCATTAATACTTGCAGCATGTTCACAAAGACTCAATAAACTAGTTACTGCTCAATGCTATGACACATCAAATTTTGAGCATCCGACCTATGGGGGTCAAGTTAAAAAATTTTTTTCTACTAAACTCATTCATACCCCTCAAGAACAAGAGCTTGAATGTGATTGTATGAGTGGAAACTTAGTTTGTCTACCTCGATCAATCGTAGATAAAATCGGCTATCCTCCAAGTGCACAATTGCCCCATACGCTAGCAGATATCGTCTACACGTGGCAGGCAAAAAAGGTAGGATTTCAACTTACAGTATTAGGCAATGCAACAGCAGTATGTCAATTTAATCCCTTAGAGGAGGGTTGGTCATTAAGCTCAATCCCAATGAGCGATCGCTGGAAACTATTGTCTTCTCTAAAATCAAACTTATATCCACCTTCCTATTGGAACTATTGTAAAAGCTTTTATGGATTACTAGGAATCATTCCTTTTATTCGAGTTTATTTCAATCTTGTTTTATTTACAATTATTCGTTGGATACTTCCATTAACTTTAATTAAAAGACTAAAGCATATAAAAGATACGATTTGGCTCTAGTTCAAAAGTGGAGATTTCTTGAAAAAGCCTGTTTTTATTATAATTCCAGCCCACAACCGCAAATCAGTTACTTTAAAGTGCTTAGAGAATCTAGAGCAAAATGGTGACCTAGACAGGTACTATGCCATTGTGATTGACGATGGTTCTACTGATGGAACTGGAGCAGCGATTTCAGCAATATATCCCGACGTAATTCTGTTGCGGGGAGATGGTAATCTCTGGTGGACGGGGGCAATTAGCAAAGGAATGGACTATGCTCAGCAAAAGGGAGCAGAGTTTATCATTTGGCTGAATGATGACTGTATAGCGGAAGAAACAACCCTTCGTCTACTAGTAGAGCATAGCTGTAAGAACCCAGGAGTCATCACGGGTTCAGCTTGCTATGTTCTAGAAACTAACACACTATATGAGTCTGGAGCTAAAGGCCGAAGACTAGTAATGGCAAGACCTAGTGAGGTTGTTGATGTTGATGAAATGAGTGGACATTGTGTTTGTTTTTCAACTCATATCATAGAAAATATTGGCTTGCCTGACGCACATCGTTTCCCTCACTATCATGGGGACAGTATGTATATTTTGAAGGCAACGCGTGCTGGGTTTTCAGCTTGCATTTTGGGAGATGCGCGTATCTATCATTCAGGTGAAGTCAAGTCTAAAATCCAAGATTTTTTAAACCTAGTTAAACCAAATGCGTCTCTGCCCCAAGCCTTTAAACAGTTCTTTTTCAATAAGAAGTCCCTCTATTACTGTCCAACTCAATTTTTCTATAACACCGAGAAATATGGCTTTTGGCGAGGGGCTGGGCTGTTTTCATTGAAATCAATTCAATGGCTAGTCAAATGGAGCTGGCTTATTATCTCACAGCCCAAAAAATAGCAAAAGCTAGATGCACTTGAATAATGTCTTTTTTGTCCTATACGGCACGAAGCAAATGGAGACAAGAATTATAAGTTTTTATAGGAGGATTGCACTTAATTATTCATCAATTACTTCTTTGCTCAAAAAAACACTAAAAAAAATATATTTATCCTATCAACCCTACGATGGTCCCACTTTATTTTCCACTCGCGGTCCAATCCATTGTGGTCTTGCATCTGAAATCGCTATTGCATCAGGAGGCTACCAGATAATAATCCGTAGAGAAGATGAGCGGAGGTTTGAAATTCCCTTAACTGACAATCCAAATATCGCTAATTTTTTCTCAAATTTTACCCATTCGCGATATCCACCTGTTTCTATCACAGCAATTCCCGGTGGGCATATTTATTCTGACGGAGCAGTGTTTTCACCTGACGGAACTGTTCTGGCTCGGGATCTTTCTTTGGATTTCAGTTCTCCTATTGACTCTCATTACCTATGTAGAAAACCTATTCATAGGAGTAAGCCTCTCAAGGGAAGCACGCTTGCAGTTGCCTCTTGGCAAACCCGTAGCTATTATCACTGGCTGCTAGACGAACTGCCCCGTTATTTGCTGTCAGACATTCCTGCTTTCGATCAGATCGTCTGTTCAAGAGACACAGCAATTAATCGAGAAGCCCTCCGCGCACTAGGGTTAGAAAATAAAAAGATACTTCCTCTCGATCAAGCAAAACACTACGAGTGTGATTTGTTAATTACGCCCTCTTATATAGCCCCTACAGGCGAGCCCAGCCTGTATCTAGTTGAACTATTAACCGAAGCTGTTCAACCTCTCATCTCTACAACGAAAAACTATCCAGAGAAAATATTTATTTCCCGCAAGTCAGCACGCGGCAGGAGAATTATCAATGAGGATGCTATATTTCAACTTTTCGAGGCTCAAGGTTACACTCGCATCAATCTGGAAAATTTACCTTGGCGAGACCAAATAAATATCTTCTATTATGCACAGGAAATATTTGCCCCTCATGGGGCTGGATTGGCAAACTTGGTTTTCTGCTCAAGAAAGCCTCTGGTCATAGAGCTTTTTAACACGAAATATCTACATTGGTGTTTCTGGCGGTTGGCCACACTGGTTGGTGCAAGATATATGCCAATGGCCTTTCCTCTAATGGAGCTAGTTGAGCATAATCTCGCTGCTGGCAACCTAGATATTAATGTGAGTAACCCAGCTGAGCTAATCTCGTTATATCAGAGCCTAAGAGCTAATCTCTAAGCTAATTCCATTAAGTTAGTCACAGGTGATGAATCTCCTCTACACCCTTACTGCCTATCCGCCCTACATTGGCGGTGCACAACTGCATCAACATTTACTGGCCCAACAATTAAAAAGTCACCATCAAATTCAGGTTTGCAGCCACTGGGATCACCATCGCACCGACTGGCTCTTAGGCACAACACTACGGGCACCTAGCCAAAGTCGCGACTATGCCATTGACGAGATTCCAGTGCATCGGATGGGTCTGTCATGGCGAGAAAAGCTGCGAATGGCTCCTTGGTTACCGTTGTACTATCCCTGGATGAGTGTCGCTCTCCCAGCGATCGCTCAACCGCTCATCCAAAACTTGCAACCCTTTGCACAGGCAGTCACTCTTATTCATAATGTGCGTATTGGTCGAGAGGGCTTGAGTTATGCGTCTTGGCGCGTTGCCCAACAACGTCAGATTCCCTTTGTCCTGACCCCAGTTCACCATCCTCGTTGGGTAGGCTGGCGCTATCAGCAGTACATTCGGCTTTACCAACTTGCAGATGCTGTGATTACTCTGACAGAAGTAGAAAAACAGACTCTTATCACTTTAGGAGTTCGACAGAAGCGGATTGCAGTTACAGGTATAGGACCGATTCTTGCGCCTCAAGCTGATGCTGCTGCATTCCTGCAAACACATCAAATTACGGGCCCGATGGTTTTATTTCTAGGGCAACATTACCGCTACAAGGGATACCAGCAAGTTTTACAAGCCGCTCACTTAGTTTGGCAAAAATTTCCTGATGCTCATTTTGTCTTTATTGGACCAGCAGTTAAGCAGTCTGAGCATGATTTTCAGAATACAGACCCTCGAATTCATCGCTTGGGCAAGGTAGACCTACAAGAGAAAACCAATGCTTTAGCGGCTTGTACTTTGTTATGTGTACCTTCAAGCCAAGAAAGTTTTGGCGGTGTGTATACCGAAGCCTGGAGCTTTGCTAAACCTGTAATTGGTTGTTCTATTCCTGCGGTGGCTGAGGTGATTGAAGACGGAGTGAATGGTTATTTAGTGGAGCAAGATCCTAGCCAAATTGCTAGCCGTATCTGTGATCTACTTAGCAATCCTGCTACGGCTGAGGGGATGGGTTTAGCAGGACAACGTAAAGTAGAAGCTCGCTATACTTGGTCACAAATCGCGGCTCGAACTGAACGAGTTTATGAACAACTCCTGAATGGTTCAGAAGTTGGGCATGATGAATGAGATGGAATTCTCGTGAAGCCAGTGCTCCCTGAACTTTCTAACCGAGTTATTTTAGGCAGTCCTGTTGATGCCACTAATTATCAGGATGCCTGCGATCGCATCCAAGGGTGGGCTGAAACTCGAAACTCTTGCTATGTCGTTGCCGCAAACGTCCATGTAGTAATGACGGCTTATTGGCAACAACAGTACCAAAAAATCATTAATCAGGCGGCTCTGGTGACCCCAGATGGGATGCCCTTGGTTTGGGCTTTACGATTGCTGGGGATCAAAGGTCAAACCAGGGTTTACGGGCCAGACTTGATGTTTGCTTGGTGCGATCGCGCGGCTCAGTTGGGAATGCCCATCTATTTATATGGTGGTACTGAGTCGATGTTGGAGAAGTTGCGGCACAATTTGACTCAGCAATTTCCGGGTTTGGCGATCGCCGATAGTTATGCACCGCCCTTCCGAGTTCTGACTCCAGAAGAGGAGAAGTCAGATGTTCAACGGATTAATGACTCTGGAGCTGCTGTCGTTTTTGTGGGCTTGGGCTGTCCTAAGCAGGAAGAATGGATGGCCCGTCAACAGGGCAAAGTTGCTGCTGTCATGATTGGTGTAGGAGCGGCTTTTAGCTTCCATAGTGAGGAGGTAGCTCAAGCTCCTCGTTGGATGATGAAAGTTGGATTGGAGTGGTTATACCGATTTGCCCAAGAACCAAGACGCTTGTGGCAGCGTTATTGCATCAATAATCCCGCTTTTATCATCTTGTTTGGTTGGCAGCTGTTAAGACACTGGCTACCTCTAAAGAATTGAATACTCTGTACTAACAGCTGCTGTCCTTCGCTCCATTCTTTAAACAGGTTCTTAAACTTTTGCAAAAAATTTTAGGAATTTCAATCGCTTGGGTACACTCTCAAGACAAAGGCTTGTATTTTAATTGGTTAAAAAATCATATGCCTGAGTTACCAAAGCTTGATCGATCGCTAAAGTTGACCTCTTCTGAGATCTGTATTTCTAGAGAGGAGTTCTTTAAAGTCATGGATTATTTACTGCTCAGTCAGTTGAACACACAGATTAGAGAACAGACACGACGCGTTTAAATCGTCACACAACCTATGCTGTTATTCAGAGAAGTACCTAGCAAGCGAATGAGCGAGAGGAAGATAAGGCTACTTTAGTGATTTATGTTGATCGCTCTACTGCCCTGCCTGTGACTTAAACCATACTACTTAATGAATGCCCCGTGAATAAGAAAACATCAAGCTTTTATAGTTTTTTAATAGAGCAATCACCCACTCCAATTTATCAGCGTATCATTGACAACCTACAAAATGTTTTAACAGAGCTTGGAAATAGAGTCATTATTTTTTATCCAGGTCAGTTTAAAGATGAGACAGACTATCTACAATACATTTCTTCTCAAGAAGTAGATTATTGCATCATTACAAATAGCTCTTCTTTGATCTCCTCTTACTCTGAAACTCTTAAAGCTTTTATATTTGAGTTGATTGATATACCAGTCATATTTATTCATCATGACAATATATTTAGTGATTTATATGAACATGAAAAAATAAAACCAAAGCTAGAAGCTTTCTGTAGAATGAAATATAAAAGTTTTCACTTTTGTATTGAGTATTATAATTTCTTGGATCTTAAAAGTTTAGGAATTGAGAACGTATACTCAATTCACCACGCTTCCGAGTTCGAATATATTAATCCTTTAGGAAAGTATCTGTATGATGTTTCATTCGTAGGACATATACTACCAGAATTGGGAACGGCACTTGGAGAAGCTTCATACTCTCATCTACTTAAGGCTGATTTTTGGAACCGTTTAGTTCATTTAGACAAAAAGCTTGAACAATCAGCTATATCTTTTGCCACCCGCGCAAGTTCTAGTCAAGAAAATATCATTGATTTTTTGGGAGCAAAGTATTTATACATTTCCATGCTTCATTCAAATTCCTCTCCTTTCTTTCGTGGGGAGATAATTAAGCGAATAGAAAACATAAACGTCCATATTTTTGGAGGAGACCCTGCTTATCTTAGCGGCCTGTCCTTAAATAGGAAAATTCAAAAATCAAACATCTTCTATCATCCTGTCACAAAAAATTATTCCGATACTAAATATATATATGCAAACTCTAAGATTAATCTTAATATTACATCTTTGCAGTTTGATGATGCAGTAATCAATCGAGTTGTGGACGTTGCTTCTGTAGGCGGATTTATCCTGACTGACTGGAAATCTGAATTAAAATCTCTAACATCTGTCTATGAAGAGATTTCCTTTAGAACAATCGATGAGCTTAATTTCAAAGCAGACTATTATCTAAAACACGAAACAGAACGCCTTGAAATTGCAGAAAGGCTTCATCAGGATATAGTTGACAGTTGCAGCTACCATAATATAGCCATCTTTATACTTTCCAAAATTGGCTCTATGACAAGAAATCAAGAAGAACCACTTCGTTTAGATTTAGGCTGCGGTGTTTGGAAAGCAGAGGGCTTTGTTGGAGTAGATGTGTCTGGTGGTCCAGAAGTAGATGTTATTGCTGATTTGAATCGGCGCTTTCCATTTCCAGACAATAGCGTGGATGAAATTAAAGCGCACGATGTTATCGAACATTTAAAGAATAACATTCATAGTATGAATGAAATATGGAGGGTTTGTAAACCATATGCAAGAGTAGATGTTCGCGTACCATCAACTGATGGTCGAGGAGCTTTTCAAGATCCAACACATATAAGTTTTTGGAATCTCAATTCATTTAAATATTACTGTGTGGAGTTTCCTGCCTATATTGAACTTTGCAGAAGTTATGGATTTCAAGGCGAATTTAAAATTTTAACTCTTACGGAGGAAGAGTCACCTGATCAAGTGATTCATGTAAGAGCTGTATTGGAAGTTGTCAAAGATAATGATAAATTAACTTTAAGAAAAAATCTTTTGGATTGGAATCTCAAGGAAATAAATCTAATGATTTTTCCGGATTGGAATAAATCTGAAGAATTGTTGTTTCAAGAATTAAGCGCTGTGATTAGGTCTATTGCGACCCACACAGACAAAAGTTTGATTTCCCTCTTAATATATACTGGAAGTCTAGGTAAGGAAGGTGCAGAGCTAATGTTGGCAGCTGTAGTAATGGAACTCTTCCTAAAGGAAGATATAGACATTAATGAAGGGCCAGAGATCTCTTTTTTTGAAACACTAAATCAGTTACAAAAAAATTTTTTGGAAGAACAAACCTGTTTTCGAATTGCTTTAGAGAATGAAGATCGGCGCTCAATTTCATCCAGTGGATTATCTACAAGCAACATTCCCACCTTTGACGTGAGTGTACTTCATCACAAACGAGTGGTTTTTCTGGAAACAGGCACATGGAGTTTTGGATAGAAAATGCTTCCCACTATGTCAACTGCCTTGAATTCAGTGGAACAAGGAGTTAAACGTAGTGAGGCCAAAGTTTAGCCAGTGGGAGTAGAGATTTGGGTAAATCACTGAATATTTCAGTTAGTAAGTGGCGATGATGTGGGGAACTGTTTACTCAGGGTGGAAGCAGAGCTGGGACGGCTCGTGTGACGCATTTTATAGTGATTGCCACCATGAAACTGGGGTTGGCAGCTATTACGACACTGGCTGCAACTCACATAATTAAATCTTGCACCTGTCAGGTTTGTGTGAATTTTGCGGAATACTGAATGAAGTTGCTGCTTCATCATTTCTTCAAAATAAGCATGAGATGGCGATTGCTGAAGCACTTCTGGCTGCATCTCCGCAATCTGCTTGTACTGCAATGATTGACTTTTCTGGCAGAGTTTCTAAGAATCCCAAGCTAGATATTCGGGCTCCTGGCAAGTTAAGCTTGTCGCATCTTCTGGGTTGGCAAGGGTACCGAATGTTAGCCCTCCTGCTCAGCGATGTCTTGGCCTTGAAGATGGCTTGGCAGATCGCGGCGCATTTCAACCAATTTTATTCACCCCTACCACCTGAGTTGAACTGGGGTAGCTGGTTAAGGCTACCGAGCCTGTTTTGGCTTTTTGCTGCTGCGACGTTGCTGTTTTTTGCTTATGGGGGGCTGTACTCTTCGGCAACCCAATGGAAAAACTATCTCCGGGCTGGCAAGTTGGTGAGCATGGTTTATTTGCTCTCCCTGGTGATGGGCTATTTTTATGATCCCAAGTTAGACCCACCGCGATCGCTTTTCTTTACGGCTTGGTTTGGTAGCGTCGTTTTAGTGATTGGGTTTCGGCTCTTAACAACTTTGATTTTGCGCCAGTTTGAGCAAAGTCAATCTCCAATCCCAGTCTTTTTAATTGCCCCCGGCGATCGCCTAGCAACCTTATCTCACTTATTAGAACAGCAGTTAAATTTTAAGGGTCAGAGCGCCTCACATTACCAAGTGGTGGGAGCGGCACTGGCGACTACGGCTCATACCCCGACAACCGTACAAACTATTTTGGCATCCAAGGCCAAAGAGGTCTTAGTCGAGAATTTACCTGATACCGCCCTCGCCTCAGCACTTTATTGGCAGCTCCGCCGTCACGGTATTACTTTGCGCTTGTTACCCTCCAGCGTGGACATGCTGCACCGTCGGGGTCTGCCCGAAATTTTTGCTGGCTTACCAACGCTGCGAGTAGAACCACGTTTCTTGAGCAGCTTGGAGTATGGCTTAAAGCGTTCGATTGATGTCTTCGGAGCTTTAGTAGGTGTTATCCTGCTATCGCCTCTCTTTGTAGCTGTGGCGATAGCGAGCAGACTGTCTTCTCCAGGCCCGATCTTCTTCCGGCAAGAACGCATGGGATTGCATGGCAAAGTCTTTCACATGTGGAAGTTCCGTACGATGGTAACTGAAGCCGAAGCGCTACAGGCTCAGTTGGAAGCTTGCAATGAAATCAAAGGCGGAGTCATGTTCAAAATTAGGCATGATCCTCGAATTACTCGCTTCGGTCGTTTTTTAAGATCTACGAGTATTGATGAATTGCCCCAATTATTTAACGTTTTACTGGGACAGATGAGTCTGGTCGGTCCTCGGCCCTTACCCCTAAGAGATGTGGAGCGCTTCGACACCTGGCATCACATTCGCCATCAAGTTCTGCCTGGGATTACGGGGCTATGGCAAGTATCGGGCCGCTCAGATATTGCCGATTTTGGCGATGCTGTGCGTCTAGACCTTTATTACATTGATAATTGGTCGCTCAACTTAGATCTCGACATTTTGGTAGAAACTTGCCGCATTGTTTTATTTGGTAAAGGTGCCTACTAAGTTTCAAATACAAGCTCATGACTGGCGATCGCTCTCTTACTAAGCAAGTTCCACCCGAAGCTAATAATCCCAAAGGTTCACTTTTAGGATTGTTAGTCGCCTGTTTCTACCTACTCTTCACACTCCTGCCTGATAGCAACACCCTCATGGTTTCGTGGCCCTGGGTCTTTCTCTGGCAAGCGGGTCTGGCTTGCCTGCCACTGTGGCTTTTATGGATGGTCTGGTGCCAGAGAGGATTCCTTTGGTTAGGCAATGGCTTTGATGCGATCGCAGGACTAACGGCGGTAGGGTTGATCGCTTCAACTAGCGTTGCTGAATTTCCTATGCAAGCTCGCTGGTATGCTTGGGCTGCTTTGTGTTTCTTGGCTGGGTTGTATGCGCTCAACTACAAAACGCAGACTCCTCGCGATCGCTATCGCTTATTAGTAGGACAAGGATACCTAAATCTAGCCTTCATCGTCGTTAGCCTTGGCTTATGGCTGACTCAAACCATCTTGCCAGAGCTAAATCGGTTGCAAACGCTCCGCCAGTCCGGGGTCAATCTTTCTCTCAACCTTTCAACCTTGGAGTTACGAAACTGGGCACCAATGGGTCATCCCAATTACGTTGCAGGTTATCTTCTCCTGGCTCTGCCCCTGCTCCTCGCCCTCAGTATCCTACAAACTGGCAAGCAACGCTGGCTTTGGCTAGTAGGTGTAGGGCTGGGGTTGATTACCCTTTACAGCACAGGTTCGCGAGGTGGCTGGTTAGGCTTAGCAGCGCTATGTATCGTTGGGTTTATTGTCCTGTTATGGCGTAGCTCTCTTCCCCGTCTTTGGCTGGGCTTAGGGGGTCTCTTCATGCTAGCTTTTTTGAGCTTATCAGCATTTACCAACGATCGCCTCAAAACAGTGGTAACTGCCATTCTCAGCGGCCAACTCAGTGGTGATTTTGCCTATCGAATGATTACTGCTGTGACAGGCTGGCAGATAGGCATTACTCACCCCATTTTGGGAGCTGGCCCCGGCAGCGTTCCGATTGTCTATCAGCAATATCGCCCCGAATGGGCAGGCAGAGAAGCCGAATTAACCTATCAACTTCATAGCACTCCAGTGCAAATCTGGGCTGAATTGGGTTTGTGGGGCATCAGCACCAGCTTAATCGCGATCGCCCTTTTAACTTACTTCAGCCTTCGTTGGCTCAGTAAAGTTCCATCTCCTAAGGTTGTCACGCAACGCACAGATCAAGTTCTTATTTGGGGCATCTTGGCAGGTCTTTTTGGCTATGGAGTCATTAGCTTGACCGATTACCAACTCGACAATATTTGCATCAGTGGCACTTTAATCCTTTTTACCACTGTTCTTGCTGCTATATTGCGTGAGGCTTTTGCAGAAGCTTCTTTCATTACCCTACCTAGGATTAAAGTTACGGGACGAGCCGCTCAAGGCTTATCTTTTGCTGGATTGGGTTTGCTGATTGTCATCAGCATCTGGCTCACTCCGATTCACCGAGCTTGGCAGTTATCAAGCCAAAGTTTTATTGCCCTGAGCCGAGAAAACATTTCTAGTTTTGTGCAACGCCTCAGTCAATCTGCTCAGTTGGTACCCTGGGAACCGTATTATCCCTACCAACTAGGTTGGAACTTAGGAAATCTAAGTTTACAAACCAACGATCCCCAACAGCAAAGCCAACTTCAAGCTGATAGCATCGCTTGGTTCCGAAAAGGAATTCAAGCATCTCCCTACCAAGAGTTTGGTCACACTAACTTAGCTTGGCTCTTATTGAATCAAAATCCCCAAGCTGCGACTCAAGAGTTTATCCGCTCTGCTCAGCTTATTCCAGCGAAGCGAGGGGTATTTTATGGATTGGGACTCAGCTTAGTAGCACAAGGTAAAGTCAATTTGGCAACAGAAGCCGTGGCATTGGAAGCACTGCGCGATCCGCTACTCGTTACTAGCCCTATTTGGCAATCGCCCACTCTCCAACCTCTTTACGCACCTATGTTGGATCGGGTATCAGCTAAATGCACAGAGCTATTACAATCCCCCACTCAGTCAGAAACAATTCACGACTACTGCCACCAGCTACGTGGTGGCCTGAATTGGTGGCGCGGCAACTATACAGCAGCACATGCAGATTGGGATGCCCACGGCGGTCCCCTCAGTCAGATCATTTTACAGCTTGCAGAAGACAAAACCGTAGCACCGCAATTCCAAGCCTTGCCTGATTCACCAGGTAAATTAGCGATCGCCGCTTGGCTCGCTCCTGCCCAACGTCAACGGCTTTTGCAACAAGCATGGATACAAGCAGAACAGAGAAACCCTCCTCCTGAACTCCTTCAAGCTTTGGTTACCAGCATGAATCGTTCAGCATCTCTTGATCAATGGCTCAAACAAAATGCTCCAACTCGCCAATATCGCCGCACTCGCACTGGCTTTGGCGTTCTCAGCCGCCACATCGATGGCCCCCTACCCAGTGATTTTCTTACTGTGATTGAGAATGCTGTGGTCACCTATCTTTTTCCCAGTCTCTTGCCTGCCCCTCCTTATATACCTGTATGGGATCAGACCTTACAGGAACTGCGCCAAGCTCTCCTTAACACTCTTTGATACTGCTTTCACCCTTGAAAGTGTAAATAACCACCTATGTTGTCTACTTGAAATACACTGTTTCAATCTCAATGAAATGATCTCTAACTTTTGTCAGTGGGTAACCTAAAGTTACAGCTCCACGAGCTATCCAACGTTCTGACTACACGTGCCATATGACTAGCTTTAGCAATTACATAGAATCGCGCCAGGCCCAAATTAAGCGCAAACAACGGATTGTTGCGATCATCTCATCAGCATGCTTTATGGGTTCTACTATCTTTGCAGTTGGTCACTTTGTGACTGATAATCTCCGACCCCTAAGCCAGCCCGCTTCAACGGCCAAAGAATCTATTAATTCGCAGCTAGAAATTCAAGAGAAGGGATATGAGTTAGTTTTACAACGGGAACCCCAAAATTTAGTAGCCTTGGAAGGTTTAGTGCAAACCCGCTTACAAATGAAGAATTTTCAAGGTGCACAAAAGCCTTTAGGGCAACTCATAAAATTGAATCCTAGCCGCCCAGGCTATCAAGCTCTAGCAGAACAGGTTCAGCAAAAGATAGGCGAGCGCAAGCAATAATATAAGTGCTCGAAGTATACGAAGCCTTTTGTTATGAGTAACTACAGATAAAACCTTTGCTTGTTAATAGTGAGGATATGGCTTTTAATGAGGATTGAAGTTTAATTTCATACTCCGTGAACAAATCTTTGCTCTCGAATTTCTGAAGATTTATATTTTCTTCCTGTAACATCATTATATATTTTTTGCAAAACTTATAGCAAACGATGAAATGATATTCAACTCGGAACTAAATCGATTAATCCCTCTATAGGTAAGAAAGGATGAATCTCATGAAGTTAGTCAAACTTTACCTAGAGAAGCATATATTAAGATTGCTCTAGAAATTGGCTCATCATCAGGAGCCTGACTTGCTTGTCATTGTTCCAGTTGCTCAAAGGGAAAAGATTACAAACACCTGGAAATTTCTAAGCCTAGAAGAAAACTGCAGTAACAGTTAATCATGCTAATTTGCCCCCATCCAACGATTATTATTGATGGTGTTTTCTTTCAGCTCTACAAAAGTGGAATTGCTCGGGTTTGGCGATCGCTATTAAGAGAATGGGTTAATACTGGATTTGCTAAACATCTATTATTTTTAGACCGAGCTGAAACTGCTCCAATTATTCCTGGAGTTAAGTATCGCCTTATTCCTCCCTACGACTACAACGATACAGAGAGCGATCGCCAGCTATTGCAAGAAATTTGTGATCAGGAAGAAGCGGATCTTTTTATCTCAACTTACTACACTAACCCTCTCTCAACTACTTCTGTTCTAATGGTTCATGACATGATCCCGGAAGTAGTTGGAACTAATCTGGACCAGCCGATATGGCAAGAAAAGCGCCATAGCATTCATCACGCCTCTGCTTATATTGCAGTTTCCAAAAATACAGCTGGTGATCTTGTTAAGTTTTTTCCAGAAGTTGATCCTGCTACTATTACAGTTGCACCTAATGGCATCGATCACTCTTTTGCTCCTGGTACCCCTGAAGCTATTAGTAGCTTCAAACATAAATACGGTATTGACAAGCCTTACTTCTTGCTTTCAGGAGGTAGAAGGGGTTATAAAAACACGATTGTTTTCTTCCAAGCATTTGCTCAACTAATTAGCAAACATGGGTTTGATATTGTTTGCACTGGAGGAACAACTCATCTAGAGACTGAGTTTAGAGCTTATACCACAGGTACTACCGTACATATGCTGCACTTGGAGGATAATGAGTTACCGCTCGCTTACTCAGGTGCTGTTGCCTTAGTTTATCCCTCGCAGTATGAAGGATTTGGATTGCCAATCATTGAGGCAATGGCCTGTGGTTGCCCTGTGATTACTTCTCCTAATGCATCGATTCCAGAGGTTGCAGGTCAAGCAGCGCTCTATATACAGTCCAATGATATTAACGGCTTAACCAGCGCACTTTGTGAGGTACAGAAGCCAGAAGTTCGCGAATCTCTCATTCAAGCTGGACTACAACAAGCCAAGCAGTTCTCATGGACCAAGATGGCGCAGCAGGTCGGTTCTGCTCTAATTGCAGCCACCTTGATTCCACTCAACTTAAGCGATCGCAACTTAATTGTCTTTCCTGATTGGAACCAGCCAGAAGAAGTTTTCTGTACAGAGTTAGCAGATGTGATTCGAGCGATCGCAACGCATCCTGACAGAAACAGTATGACCTTACTGATTCATAGCAATGGGATTTCAACCGAAGATACTAACCTAGTACTTTCAAGTATTACGATGAATCTATTGCTGGAAGAAGAGCTTGAGGTAGATGCAGGGCTTGAGATTTCTCTAGTTTCTAACTTAAGCAGTATTCAGTGGCAGTTACTTCTCACTCGTGTTCAGGGCTGTATTGCTCTACCGCACGAAGACCAAGCTGCGATCGATGCAGTCAATGCTAGGCAACTGCCTACTTTAGAAATTCACCAGCTACTGACTCCCTCAACCAACTAACTTTGATTCTTGAATGGGGTTGCAGGGGTTCCATCCCTGCGTGAGGGCTACGCCCCATACTCCCTCTTCACAATCCATTTGGGACTGATATATTTCATTCATTTTGTTTCCAGGTAGGTCGCCCACATTTGTAGATATGCATTCTCCATATTTTGCGTGAATTGTTTAGCATTCCATAGAGGAGATATCTGTCGAGAGGCACGCATTTTCCAAGCAACTTGTTGCCGCAAAGCTGGGTCTTGGCCAAAACGAACCCCCCACTCTACATATTCCTCAGCAGTCGAAGCGATACCTTCTGTAACACCGATATTCATCAACATCGTATAACTATTACGACTGACGAACTGTTCTCCTACTCGTGTCACTAAAGGAATTCCCATCCATAGCGTTTCTAATGTAGTTGTTGCACCGTTGTAAGGATAGGTGTCCAAAACAACATCAGCAATGCTGAGGTTAGCTCGGTGAACTGTCTCTGATATAACGGTTGGCAAAAATCTTAAGCGATCGCTACTGATTCCTTCCGCTTCAGCTAGTTGAATAAATGATTCTTTCAGCACCTCTTCATTTGCCAAACCCTTGAGCAAAAAATAACTATTGGGCACTTCCTTCAAAATTTTCATTTGCAGTCGTGCTAAATCTGGGTGCCGTTTGTGGCCTTTCTGAGCGCTCAAATACACGACTGCATCACTGGGAATGTCTAGGTGATCCCGTCGTAGAGTTGGTACTCCAATCTCAAAACCATCTACAGCAATATAAGTGTTGGGTAAGCGCCAGATTTTCTCGTTATAGTAATTCTGTGCCGATTCTGGCAAAACATAAGGGTCGGCAATATAGTAATCGATCGCTGGAATTCCTGAAGCATCCCAGCCTAGCCATGTTGTCTGAATTGGTGCTGGCTTTAGCGCCATCACTTCGCAAGTGGTATCTAGCGTAATGCTATCGAGGTCCACCAAAATATCAATTTGATCTTGATAAACTGCATCTGCAATTTCTAAGCCATCTATACCTAAAAATCGAGCCTGAGAGCTATTATTCACAAACCAACGGTTTGCAAATGTTTCCTCCTGGGGTTGATTTACAAAGTAGGTATAAATCTGGAAGCGCTCACGATCGTGATGTTGGAACAACCAGCGGGCCAACCAACCAACGGAGTGCTGTCTTAAAAAGCCAGAAACATAACCCACTTTTAACGATTTAGTAGATTCAGTAGTAGTTTTCAACACCATTGAGTGGTGTTGTTTGTAGTGCTCTGCTTGCCCCTTTGAATAGTGATGAATGCTAGCTTGGCAAAGCTCAGCAATATGGTTAAAGAAGTGACGATTATTTTCTGGTTCATCTTCCATATAAGGCAAGAAGAAGGTTGAGGTAAACATTGACAACGCTGTACCGCGATCCAGATTAGTAGGATTCTTTTCAATCAGCGATCGCAATAAATTCTTGTGGTGCTGCATTGTCGCGTCTGCTTCTTCCCATGCACCACCAGAGATGGTTAGTGATTTTAGTAATAAGAAGCTACCGTAGACCTTTCCAGGTAGAGTCTGAGCAATACTGTAATATTGTTTGGCAACCTCAATACCTTTTTCGTAGTCACCAGCTTTGTAATAAAACGCAGATAAATGCCCTAAGGCGCCTAAGTGATTTGGATCAATGGTGAGCCCCAACTGCGCCAAACAAATTGCAACTCCAACTTTGCCCAAGGAATAAGCAATTTTAATGGCTGGAATGATTAGCACACCGAGCCATGCTTCCTGATCTTCTACATAGGGTAAGCAAACTTCCGCAAACTCTAAAGCTGCTGGATGTAATGGGTCAGCTTCTAGAACACTTTGCAAAGTGCTCCTTAATAAAGGTGAACTAATATCTTGAGCATCATTCCTTCGCAGTAATGTAATGATGTGTAAGGAGTCAAGATCATCTCCGGAAAGTATGTTGAGCTGAGCGGATATTTGTAGAATCTTTAGGAGGTTGTTTATATCTGCGGGTAAAATTTCTCGGAGATGGTGCCGAATAGCTAAGGCGATCGCATCTTCTTCTTGAGAGAATAAGCTCTCCCGCTTCTCTGCTTCTGACTGCAACACTGCAACCAATTCCGCACTGCACGCTGGCAATGCTTGTTCATCTACATCTGCCAGAGCTACAAACCAAGTTGTTTGAGCTTCGGCTTCTTGCCCTTGCAAAAGTAGTGCTAAACCTAAATACCAATAGTTTCGTTTAACGTTAGGATCACCTTCAATCGCTTCCTCGTATAGAGCAGCAGCTTTGCTATATTGCCCTTGTGCTAGACACTGGTCTGCCTGTTGCTGTAACTCACGTAAATTGTCGGCACTAAACTCAGAAATCATAGCCTAGCTCAATATGTTATTAAGTGTTGCATCCTAGATGCCAGCAGATCTCAAAAAGATGGGGTGGGCAAGTATTGCCCACCCCAATATTAGAAATATTTTGAACTGGACAGCTAGCTTGATATTCTATGCTGCCAATGCTTGCTGATCAGCTTACTTCGCATCTACCACTTTGCCGGTAGCGGTGCAGCCATCAGCAACAACAGTGCTGGTAGGAGTAAGGTTGGCAGCGATTGGGTTGCCAGCAACAGCCTTTGTTTCACAGAGAATTGCTAGGGTAGTTGCTTCACTGGTAGCAATTACAGTTCCTAATTCTACACGACCTGCATATTGTCTGAGAGGAGCTTTGAGGGAGTTGCCTCGGTTAGTAGCAACGGTAGAGATACCATTGGTTTCTGGTGCAGTAACTGTGTAGGTATAGTTGGTGGTTTGGGTTTGAATGCCAAGACCAAGGTTCTCAACAGTGCTGCCGAAGGTGGAGTTCTCTAGGTAGTAGGCTTGCTGAGCGCGGTTCATGGAACCCACGTTTTGCTTTGCTTCGGATTGCTTCGCTTTGTTAGCTTGGTTCAAGAAGGAAGGCAATGCGATCGCGGACAAAATACCGATGATGATGATAACAACGAGCAGTTCAATGAGGGTGAAACCCTGCTCTTGCTTTTTCTGGGTCAGGTGCTGAAGGAATTTGGCTTGAAATTCGGTCTTCATTAAAGTTTCTCCTTGAGGTGCGGGGTGCTTGGTTTCTAACTCCTGAATGTAATTTACCCACTTAAATACGCTTTCATATCACCTGCCAATGAAAACTTTTGACAATTATTTTTCTCCGTGATATCACTGCACGACCTCTGCTAGAACGTATAGATAGACCTCTAGGTCGCCCAAAAATTGCCTGACTTCCTCTAGAGCTACCTGCTCACTAAGAGGCTCTAAAGTAATAGGATCAACTGGCTTTACAGCCTGCCATCGTTTCACTAAGGACACAAAAGACTGGCTCCCTTCCCATAGAGGTAATAGGCAAGTAGCAATGTGACTATCTACAATGACCGAAGTTTTAGCAGGCTCCGGAATAAATTGGCTAATGTTGAAAGGCTGGCGCTCAGTGATATGCTCTATCAGCTTTTTTTTGACTACTGGTATTTTCAACTGAGGATGTAACTGAACTTGGGCACGCTGCCACTCTGCCAAGCTCCACTCAGAAGCAGACCTAGGGTTGGCAGATTCGATAGGGTGAGCACACCAAAAGTCTAATAATCGATTAACTGGTTGTAAAAGTTCAAATAAATGAAGGCGCTCTTCTACGGAGATATCAGGCAAGCTCATTGCCAAAAAAGATGGGAGATCATTAGGGTCTTGAAAAAGATCCATAATTTCCCACTGTCGCCACTTCACCATACTGACAAATTCCAGGTCGGCAGCTTTGAGAGCGGCAAAAAGCTCTTTAACTGTATAGCCCTTGTCGCCTTGTAGCAGCAAATTTGCCCTTACCTGCTCTACATCAGTCTCGAGAGCAGGCTTCCAAGCCATTAACTTTAAATAAACATCTGGCTTTAGCGATCGCATAATCTCTCGGACTATCTCTATCTCTAATTCCTCAGGTGGGCCATCCATTAAACCCATCATCTTAAAGATCTTTTGCGCTCGGAAATAAAATTCTCGTTGGAGTGAGCTATGAAGGTTGGCTCGAATAATACCATTGGTTTTAAGGACTGCCTTCATTGCTTGGAGACCAGCAACGGGGTCAGGAAGCAAGTACAAAACTTCATCACAGTTGATGTAGTCAAACTGAAGATTTAGACTAGGGAGTTCTTCGGCAGTTAAAGTATAAAATTCAGAATTGTCAAACCCGTGGTATCGCAAGCGCTGACGGGCTAATTCCACAGACTTCTCGGAAATATCCATACCTACGATTTTGGCTCCTGGGTTAGCTTCTGCCAAAATCAAGGAGGTATAGCCGCTACCACAACCTACATCTAAAATTATCTTGTCCTTGGTATCAGTGATTTTGTGATTCTTTAGATAAAATGCAGTTACTAAGTTATGCAAATAGAGAATATTGGTAGCTTCTTTAGGAGATTCCTCTAAAGGAATCGTTGGGTATGGAGCCATTTCAAATTGCTGGCGAATTCTCTCAAGTTCAGATACTTGATTATTCATGTAAAACCTTCCTTGAAGTTTTGAATGATGTACCTCAGGTGAGGCATATTAGTGATTCACTTCCATTGTTCCCGCTTTGCTTGCGCTACTCTTGCAATCACTAGGGAATTCTAATGTTTGGTTTGTATGGATCACTAGTATGAGCCGCCCAGTTTCCGTTTCTATGCCTCAGCCTTGGATATCCTTCTGCATAATTGTTAAGAACGAACAGCAGAACCTGCCCCGTTGTTTAAGCAGTGTGCGATCGTATGTAGACGAGATGATTGTGGTCGATACGGGTTCGGACGACAATACAATCGAGATTGCTCAGCAGTATGGAGCTCAGGTTAAGTCGTTTGAATGGTGTGATGATTTTGCTGCTGCCCGAAATTTTGCGATCGCTCAAGCTTCTGGAAACTGGATTTTAACGCTGGATGCTGATGAAGAGCTACTTGTTAAATCAGAGGCTTGGCGCGAGCAATTAATGAGTAGTAGTGCTGAATCTCTTGCTTATTGGATTCCCCTACTCGATGCCCATCAACCAATGACTGCTTTGCCAACGATAAGGCTCTTCCGAAATTTGGCTGAACTACAGTATTCTGGGCGCTATCACGAACAAATCACTTATCAAAACCAATATATCCCCACCAACTTTATCCAGAGCCTAAGTTGTCTAGAAATTCGGCACTACGGCTATAGGGATGACTTACTTCTACACAAAAATTTGACTCGAAATATTCCCCTGCTGGAAAGACTTCGCCAGCAGGAGCCTCTCAGTTTACTACTACTCTTAACTTTAGGTAATGCTTATTTAAGAACTGAGCAAATAGATAAAGCTAGAAACTGTTGGTCAGAAGCTTTTGAGCGCCTTTCTCCCCATTTACTGCTCGGTGAGTTACCGAGTGAGACGGTACGCCTGCCAGCCTTGCTGTTCATTTTGGGTCTCGACCTTCTCCACGAGCAACAAGATTATGAAACAGCCATGCTGGTTTGTCGTCGTGGGTTGGAATGGTTTCCTGATTACCCTCCGCTCAATCATCTGACTGGCTCACTCATGCAAGAGTTGAGCTTTCCGCTGGCCGCCGCTACTTACTTTGAGCAATGTCTTGCAATGGGTCGCCAAGGCCGCTATTTTCAGCGAGAACCTTTCGATCTCAACTTTTTAACTGTTTGGCCTGCTTGCGACCTGGGTTATAGCTATATGGCACTCAAGCGTTTCCCCGAGTCAGTACAAGCTTTTGAATTAGCTCTCTCCTTTCAATCAGATTACGAACCAGCGCAAGCAGGATTAGAAAGCGCTAAGCAGCAGTTGTGCCAGATTCGGCGTTAAACTCATTTTCACATTGTTTTTGTTCAACTTAAACATCATCTAGCCCTTAGTCCAACCGATGAATGTTTCCAGACTAGCTAATGAAGCCCAAGATCTTTTATCTCAAGCGCAATATAACCAGGCGATCGCACTACTCAATCAGGCACTCCAGCAACTTCATGACCAACCTGAGCTATATAACTTACTGGCTAGCGCTTATGTGCAGCAGGACCAGTTGCCTGAGGCGATCGCATGCTATCACAAAGCCTTAGAACTAAATCCACTATCACCTGAAACTCATAAAAATCTTGGTAACGCATGGCTCAAGCAACGTGATTTTGTAAATGCGATCGCTTGTTACCAAAAAGCTATAGAACTAGACCCAGACTACGCAACTGCTTATTACAACTTAGGTTTAATTTTTCAACGACAAAACCAGCTTGAAGGTGCGATCGCTCATTATCGACGTGCCATTGAGCTTAATTCAACCGATGCAGCAGCGCACAACAATCTAGGCTTAGCTCTTCAAAGCAACAATCAGCCGGAAGCTGCGATCGCCTGCTACACAAAGCTTTTAACTATAGAATCTGATAACAGCATTACTTACTACAACTTAGGATATATTTCTCAGGCGCAAGGCAAGCTAGAAGCAGCACGTCATTACTATCAAAAAGCGCTTAATCTAAATTCCTGTGATATCACAACACTTAATAACTTAGGCTTCATCTTAAATGAGCTAGGCCAGTATGAAGAAGCCATTTCAGTTCTTCAGCAGGCTTTACAACTAAACCCTGACTATACAAATGCTCTAACGAACTTAGGAATTGCCTATATCCAACTTGGTAAACTGGAAGAAGGGGTGCTTGTACTTCAGAAAAGTTTAACCCTTGATTCTAGCCAGGTTGAAGCTTATGTCAACTTGGGGATCGCATACGAAAGGCAAGATCATTTTGAAGAAGCAATTACCTTTCAGCAGCAAGCGTTGGCATTAAATCCTAACCATGCCTCTGCTCACAACAATTTAGGAGTTGCCCTTGAGCAACAGGGGGAATTTTCTGAGGCACTCGTCTGTTATGAGCAGGCGATTCAATTAGAGCCTAAACGTGCTAGTCAACATTGGAACCGAAGTCTACTGTTGTTGAGAACAGGTCATTTAGAAGTCGGTTTTGCAGAGTTTGAGGCTCGTTGGCAAATGAAGGCGATCGCGCCTCGTTCCTTTCCTCAACCTTTGTGGGATGGTACCAACCTTGAAGGTCGCAGTATTCTCCTCCACTCCGAAGGAGGTTTCGGTGATACGTTGCAATTTGTCCGCTATGCGCCCTTAGTTGCTGAGCGCGGCGGTTCTGTTAAGATCATCTGCCCTCAACCCTTAGTTCGTCTGCTCAGCAGCTTACCAAATATTGAGCAAGTAGTTTCTTGGGAATCAGGTTTGCCTGATTTTGATGTTCATGCACCTCTGCTTAGCCTTCCGCACTTGTTTGGTACCACGCTAGGTAATATTCCTGCCAATATTCCTTATATGTCCCCTCCTGAGATTTTTCCTTTTACTTTGCAATCAACTGCCAATACGTCTCTTAAGGTAGGACTGACTTGGGGAGGAAATCCTGAATATGGACGCGATCGCAGTCGCTCTTGTTCGCTAGACCAATTTCTACCACTGCTTGAGATTGTTAAGGTTGCTTTTTACAGCCTACAGAAGGGACCGAGAGCGACTGAACTAATTGAGTTTCCTAATGAAATACCTATACAGAACTTGGGCGATCGCATTCACGACTTTAGTGATACAGCGGCTGCAATAGCACAGTTGGATCTCATTATTACAACCGATACATCAGTGGCTCATCTGGCCGGTGCCTTAGGATGTCCAGTTTGGGTTTTACTCAACTTTGTACCTGACTGGCGCTGGTTCACTGATAGTGATCGCAGTCCTTGGTATCCAACTATGCGATTGTTCCGCCAAACAAAACTGGGTGATTGGTCAGACGTATTCGAGCGAGTTAATCAAGCCTTACAAAATTTGGCTAGTCAAAGATCATTAATTGTTTAACCAGCCTGATGTGTTTTGTAAAGAAAAAATTACTCTATACTGGTTAAAGTGTAGTCGTTATGAGTTTGTCTAGACCCTATGACAAATCCAACTGTTGAAAATTTGGTCATTATTGGCTCTGGCCCTGCGGGATATACGGCTGCTATTTATGCTGCAAGAGCGAATCTGAAGCCGTTTGTGTTTGAAGGCTTCCAGGCAGGGGGGCTACCAGGTGGCCAGTTGATGACAACCACTGAGGTGGAAAACTTCCCTGGCTTTCCGGAAGGCATTACAGGACCGCAGTTGATGGACCGGATGAAGGCCCAATCTGTGCGTTGGGGAGCGGAATTGGTGACTGAGGACGTAGTGTCTGTGGATTTCAGCCAGCGTCCGTTTGTGGTGCGATCAGAGGAGCGGGAAGTCAAGGCGCACAGTATTGTAATTGCGACAGGTGCGACAGCGAAGCGGTTGGGATTACCTTGCGAACATCAGTTTTGGAGCCGCGGAATTTCTGCTTGTGCCATCTGCGATGGAGCAACGCCAATTTTCCGGTCGGCAGAGTTGGCTGTTGTGGGTGGCGGCGATTCGGCGGCAGAAGAGGCTGTGTATTTGACCAAGTATGGGTCGCATGTGCATCTATTAGTACGCGGTGAAAAGATGCGTGCTAGTAAGGCTATGCAAGATCGCGTGCTGAAAAATTCCAAGATTACGGTTCATTGGAACACGGATATTCTGGATGTGTTTGGCGAAGAAAACCACATGAAAGGGGTGCACCTACGCAACAAAAAGACAGGTGAAGCCAGTGAACTGCATGTGCGTGGTTTGTTCTACGCGATCGGTCATACCCCAAATACGTCTTTGTTTAAGGGGCAACTAGAACTTGATGATATTGGTTACGTTGTGACGAAGCCTGGTTCTGTAGAAACGAGCATTGAAGGTGTGTTTGCTGCTGGTGATGTCCAGGATCATGAGTATCGACAAGCGATCACGGCAGCGGGCACGGGTTGTATGGCGGCTATGCTAGCGGAGCGTTGGCTATCGACTCAGGGCTTGGTGCAAGAATTTCACCAAACAGAAGCATCGGAAAAACCGAAAGCTGAGCAAGCTACTAAAAAGTCGGAAGCTGAGCAAGAGTCTGAATTTAGCGTGGATGCAACTCGGCACGAAGGGGGATATGCGCTACGGAAGCTTTACCACGAGAGCGATCGCCTGATTGTCGTGAAATACGCTTCGCCTAATTGTGGACCTTGCCACACCTTGAAACCCATCTTGAACAAACTGGTGGATGAGTTTGAGGAAAAAATCCACTTTGTAGAAATTGATGTGGAACAAGATCCAGATATTGCTGAGGCAGCGGGCGTCATGGGTACGCCAACGATTCAGTTCTTTAAGGACAAGGACAAGGTTGCTGAGCTGAAGGGCGTGAAACAGAAGAGCGAGTATCGCCAATTGATTAGTAGCAATCTGTAGTAGCAACTTCTAACTAATCCGGATCAGCAAGAGGGAACTGAGCTTGGTAGATTAGATCAGCCTATCGCGATCGCTGGCTTGCACTAATTTTATGGCCTCTACTAAGCTCTGGTTACCTCGTTTCCGATTTGCCGAACGACCCAGCCTTTCCATGCGAATGATGGGGGTTGGGCTTGTAATTACGATTCTCTTTATTCTGGTGGCGCTTCTTTCGCCTATGTTTCAGACTTGGGACTGGCTCCAGAATCCCACGGACTCTTTAATTAACCCGATTCACGAACCGCCTGGGCTGAGTCATTGGTTTGGCACGACTCGCCAAGGCTATGATGTTTTTTCTCGAACCTTATTTGGCAGTCAAGCGGCGCTGCAAGTGGTGATCTTAGCGACTGCTTTGAGCTTAGTCATAGGAGTGCCGCTAGGTCTAGTAAGTGGATATTTAGGCGGCAGGCTCGACCGCATCCTGCTGTTTTTAATGGATACGATCTACACGCTGCCAGGGCTTTTGCTTTCGGTAACGCTGGCGTTTGCGGTGGGGCGAGGGGTCCTCAATGCGGCGATCGCTCTGAGTATTTCTTATGTACCGCAATATTATCGGGTGGTGCGAAACCATACGGTTTCTGTGAAAACGGAGTTATTTATTGAAGCGGCTCAAGCTATGGGCGCTTCCACTTGGACCGTACTGTCGCGTTACTTGCTGCTAAATGTGATTCAAAGTGTGCCAGTGCTATTTACGCTGAATGCGGCAGACGCAATCTTGACCCTAGGCGGTTTGGGTTTTTTGGGGTTAGGGCTACCCGAAGAGGTGCCAGAGTGGGGACATGACTTGCGCCAAGCTTTAGACGCGCTGCCTACCGGAATTTGGTGGACTGCTTTTTTCCCTGGCATGGCAATGACTTTGATGGTCGTGGGTTTGTCTTTGCTAGGAGAAGGGTTGAATGAGTTTGTCAACCCGTTACTACGGCGAGAAAACTGGAACCGGAAAGCGGCTGAGTAAGTGCGTATTGATTAACTAGTCAGCTCGCTGAATATGCCAGATGCCACTCAAGACTTCATTATTTATAACCGCTATTTGCTTCACGCTGGTTGCAGCGGTGAGTGGTAGTTTGCGAGCAAACTCTGGTCCACTCTGGCGTTCGTCTGGTGTTGCAGCGAGTGTTGCGACTGGCTCTGGTCCTGCTGCTCAGGCTGGGGTATCTAGCGATCGCTCGCTGAATCGCGCTGCTCATTCTGATGAACCTGTTCAGGAGACCCTTGACCAAAGATTCTCGGTCGAGAACTCACGAGTAAGAATGCAGCAAATCGACGCAGCTTTGACGAGTTTTCGGCAACTAACAGAAACTAGTCAGAAAAACTTGGGACAAGCAGAGGTTGCTGGGGTTGGCAATACCGATTGGGAAACTCAGAATTTAGGCTTTCACAATTGGGTGGGTGCGGTAGAAGGAACTATTTTGAAGCAGAATGCTCGAATTGCTCAATTAGAACTAGAGCTGGCGCAGCAGCAACACGCCGATAAGAAGATTACCAAAGCCGAACTGACGCAGAAAGCTGTGAATGCTCAAAAAGCGGCGCAAGAGTTTGATCAATTCTGGAAGTCCTTTAGCATTGCTGACTAGGAACGCTGTACGATCGTAGACCGTCACCTCGTCAGTTACCGCAGCATTAGTTAGAAGTATGGGGACAACACCCGATGTTTCAGCCCAGCCCCTAGCACCTCAGGTCTTAGGCATTGACTTAGGTGGTTCGGCGATTAAACTAGGTCGCTTTAGCCAGCATGGTACTTGTTTGCAAGCCATGACCGTGCCCACTCCTCAACCTGCTCATCCAGAGGCTGTTTTAGCGGCAATGGTTGAGGCGATCGCTCAGCTTGATCCAGCCGAAACCAGTTTGGCAATTGGCGTCGGAACGCCGGGACCCGCCGATCGCCGAGGCCGTATCGCCAGGATCGCAATTAATTTACCTGGTTGGCAAGATATTCCGATAGCAGATTGGCTAGAAGCAAAAACCGGGCGACCAACGGTGATTGCCAATGATGCCAATTGCGCTGGGCTGGGAGAAGCTTGGTTAGGGGCAGGTCAGCAGTTTCAGAACTTAATTTTACTAACCCTGGGCACAGGCGTTGGGGGGGCAATTATTTTCAACGGTCAACTGTTTACAGGCCCAGAGGGGGCTGCGGGTGAGTTGGGCCTGATTACTCTAAGGCCAGACGGTCCAGCTTGTAACAGTGGCAATCACGGTTCCTTAGAGCAATACGCCTCAGTGCAAGCGATTCGGCGACAGACTGGGCTAGAACCTATTGAGCTGGGATTGAAAGCGCAAGCAGGCGATCGCGATGCTTTGGCGTTTTGGCAAGAATATGGCCGAGATTTGGGAGCAGGCTTAACCAGCCTGATCTACGTTCTAGCGCCTGAAGCAGTAGTGATTGGTGGCGGAATTAGCGCCAGCGCTGAGTTTTTCTTGCCAGCAGTCCAAGCGGAAATTCAGCGACGAGTTTTGCCGAGTTCTCGGGGGAACTTGCAGTTATTAAAAGCTCAACTAGGCAATCGCGCTGGGATGGTAGGAGCGGCGAAACTAGCGTGGCAGTTAATTGGTGCTTTTAGCAGTTAGCGATTCTGAATTAATTAAGCGACACCGTTTTTGTGGGGGGTAGGTCTTGTACCTGCTCACCGTACGAAGGGCACCCACAAGAGATGCCCCTACCAGTGATACCCATTCATAAAAGCTAAGTGTCAACGACTACTTAAGGTAAGGTGTGCCCAGTGGATTTTTCCACGTAATCCATGACTTGCTGAAAAGCTTCGGGATGACCTTGCTGGTTCAAAATCATGTGGGTTCCCCCTTCTGGCAAATAAAAGGACAACCTACCATTAGGGGTAAAAGCAAAGGCACTGACACGTTCGAGGTCAACTACATAAACGTTCCTCTCGTAATTAATTTTGACCCAATGCCCCACAGCACTCCTCACTAAGATTGAAAGGGTTTTAGTCTGGAGCTTACGGTTGACTTAGGCTAGGCTCTAGCGATCGCGTAGACTCGCCCGCGTAGGTAGTTGCAGCTTCAATGAATCCCTTAAATAAAGGATGAGGGGTACTGGGGCGCGACTGAAATTCGGGATGGAACTGAGTTGCCAAGAAGAACGGATGACCAGGCAGTTCCACAATTTCTACCAAACGTCCGTCGGGTGAGGCACCACTGATGACATAGCCAGTTTCTAAGAACAAGTTACGGTAGGCGTTATTGAATTCATAGCGATGGCGATGCCGCTCGTAAATCACTTCTTCGCCGTAGAGACTAAATGCGATCGTATTTGGCGCGATCCGGCAAGGATATAAACCTAGCCGCATTGTGCCGCCTAAATCGACCACATCTTGCTGCTCTGGCAATAAGTTAATCACGGGGTTTTTAACGTTGGGAGCAAACTCAGCACTATTCGCATCCTCAAGGCCAGCCGTGTGTCGCGCCCACTCAATCACAGAACACTGCATCCCTAGGCACAAGCCAAAGAAGGGAATTTTCTTTTCGCGGGCGTACTGAATGGCACTGATTTTGCCGTCTACACCCCGTACGCCAAAGCCACCGGGGACAATGATGCCGTCAATATCTTGCAGATAGCTTTCGGCTCCGTAAGCTTCGATGTCCTCGGAGTTAATCCAGCGTAGATTCAGGTCTGCTCCTTGGGCGATCGCGCCATGCCGTAGTGCTTCCACGACCGAGAGATAAGCGTCAGTGAGCCGAACGTACTTACCTACGATCGCAATGTTGACCGATTGACTTGGACGATACAAGCGATCGACTAGGGTTTGCCATTGAGTTAAGTCAGGTTGCCGCTGTTCTAGATGCAAAAGATCTAGCGCCTGCTGAGCTAAGCCTTCTCGCTCCAAAATCAGTGGGACTTCGTAGATACTTCTGGCATCTGGCGAGGTAATGACACATTCAACAGGAACGTCACAGAACTCAGATAACTTGTCCTTAAGACCAGGATGCAAGGGGCGATCGCAGCGACAAACCAAAATATCCGGTTGAATCCCAATCGAGCGGAGTTCTTTCACCGAATGTTGCGTCGGTTTGGTTTTCATTTCCCCGGCTGCTGGAATCCAAGGCATCAGCGTGACGTGCATGTACAGCACATTCTGCCGTCCCACGGCTTTACGAAATTGCCGAATTGCTTCTAGAAAAGGCAGCGACTCAATATCTCCAACTGTTCCACCAATCTCTGTGATCACCACATCTGGATTGGTATTTTTTGCAACTCGTAAGATGCGCTCTTTGATCTCGTTCGTAATGTGCGGAATGACTTGGACGGTGCCGCCCATGTAGTCACCCCGGCGCTCTTTATTCAGCACGGCTTGGTAAATAGAACCAGTGGTGACACTATTGAGGCGAGACATGGAAGTGTCTGTGAAGCGCTCGTAGTGTCCCAAGTCTAAGTCGGTTTCCGCACCATCTTCGGTCACAAACACCTCACCATGCTGGAAAGGGCTCATGGTGCCAGGGTCAACGTTAATATAAGGGTCTAACTTGAGGATGGAAACGGAGTAGTCGCGAGACTTCAGCAATCGACCCAGGCTCGCTGCCACGATGCCTTTGCCAATACTAGAGACTACACCACCCGTCACGAATACAAACTTAGTCATAAAATTCTAGGAGCACAGCCTTCTGGAGAGCCACCCGTCAATTGTGCCACAGGCATGGCAGACCGCGTGGGAAGGGGAGTATTTTTTTGTACATCAAGCTAACTTTCGCGCTAAAGCTGAAAGGAGCGATCGCTGCACCCAAACCGCTCAGTATGTAATTCGACCCTCGATAAAATCTCCACACCCCAATGAGTTGCCGTTAGGCTTGCTATGGAGCGAACTATTTAAACCGTATCCAGCAGTACTGACGTTAAGTAGTAAGCCATGAAATTCTATTTCTTGGGCATAGCTTTTTCAGAGCTTACTGTTACTACGAACATTTATGAGAACAGCACTTAAAGGGCATTGGAACCTAACTTCTGAGTGGCTGAAATTATTTCTCATAACTTTATTAATACTCGGCATCTTCTTCAGATTGGTTAATCTTGGCCAAAAAGTCTACTGGTATGATGAAACTTTTACTTCTTTACGAATTTCTGGATATACAGAGGCTGAAATCGTCCAGCAATTTGCTGATGGCCGTGAAGTTAGCGCTGAAGATTTACAAAAGTATCAGCGCCCCAACATTGAAAAAGACTTAGTCGATACGATCAAATCTTTGGCAATAGAAGACCCTCAGCATGTGCCACTGTACTATGTGATGGCACGATTCTGGATACAGTTATTTGGGGACTCATTGGCAGTAGCACGAAGTTTGCCAGCCCTGGTTAGTCTACTGGCTTTTCCTACAATCTATTGGTTGTGTCTAGAACTATTTAAGTCACCCTTAACAGGCTGGATGGCGGTTGCATTAATTGCTGTCTCACCTTTTCACTTATTGTTTGCTCAAGAGTCGAGAGAGTATAGTCTATGGACAGTGGCCACATTACTCTCAAGCGCAGTTTTGTTATGGGCGAATCGAGTTGGCACTAGGAGAAGTTGGGGAGCTTATGCAGCGACAGTAGCGTTTGGGTTTTATTCACATTTATCTTTTGCGCTAGTGGCGATCGCGCATGGACTCTACATATTTATAGTTGAAAGATTTCGGTTCAGTAAAAATTTAATTGGTTATGTGCTGGCCTCTTTATTAGGATTTTCGGCTTTTTTGCCTTGGCTACCTGTCGTTATTAACAGTGCCGATCGCCTACCCCAGTTACTAGCGAAAAACGGAGCAAAACCTTTATCCTTTTTCCTGGAACGCTGGACGATTAATATTAGCTCTGTTTTTGTGGACATCAACTTTCCTCATCGAGGAAAACGCTTGCTGATGGCAGCAATTTTGATTTTAATTTTATATTCAATCTACTTTCTGGGGCAAAAAGCTACAAGGAAAGCTTTTTTGTTTGTGCTTCTACTAATCGGTGTGACAGCGGTATTTCTAATAGCACCAGATTTTATCAATCAATCTTTTAGATCGATTACTAGTCGTTACATGATTCCTTGTTATTTGGGGATTCAAATAGCAGTTGCTCATCTATTTGCGACTCAAATTACTTCTGTCTCTAGTTCTATAACTGGTTCAATGCAGAGGCAGAAATTATGGCGATTAGGGCTGGCCGCGTTGCTGTCAGGTGGGGTTCTATTTTGTATCCTGATTGCTCAGTCGGAAACTTGGTGGAATAAGGGATCTAGCTATCATAATCCGCAGATTGCCAGAATTCTAAATCAAGCTAGTCAACCCCTGGTCATTAGCAACGCTAGAACTGGGGAAATTCTGTCGTTGAGCCATTTACTGGCTCCAGAAGTGCGACTCAGAATCCAACCTGCTTGCCACACTTGTAGCTCCAATTCTCTGGTATCCGACCCCAACCGTCTACTGAATATTCCTGAAGGCTTTAGAAGTGTGTTCCTGTTCAAACCTTCGAAAAAGTTACGGAATATTTTTGAGGAAAAGTACAAGCTGGAGTCTATTCATAAAAGTAACGATCTGTGGCGATTGGAAAAAATTTGAACTCAAGTGGAGCGATACTGCTCTGCCTTCGTACAGTTTGTTTTTATTCCAACAAAAAGAGCGGGAGCGGTAACTGTTTTTAGGACAGCCTTTCACTCCCGCTCTCCTCACCCTGGTAATAAGGGAGAACCGAATTACATCCCAATCGCTGTAGGGAATTTGTGATTCAGGCTCAGCTCTTTAACTTGAGTAAGCGTCCATTGGTAAGCAAGAGCAAACCAAGTTGCGATCGCCGTAGGCATTATCAATCCGAGCGACTGCGGGCCAGAACTTGTTTTCGCGAGTCCAAGTGGTGGGGTAAGCGCCTTGTTCGCGAGGGTAAGGTTTGTCCCATTCTGCCGTCATTAGGGCAGCCGCCGTGTGAGGGGCATTCTTGAGCAGGTTGTTTTGTCGATCGACTTGACCCGCCTCAATTTCGGCAATTTCAGCTCGGATGGCAATCATGGCATCACAGAAGCGATCGAGTTCTTGCTTCGACTCACTCTCGGTTGGCTCCACCATGATTGTGCCTGGGACTGGCCAAGAGACAGTCGGTGGGTGGAAGCCATAATCAATCAAGCGTTTGGCAATGTCATCGACTTCGATGTCAGCCGTTCTCTTGAACTGCCGCAAATCCAAAATACACTCGTGAGCCACCAAGCCGTTTTTGCCTTTGTACAGCCCTGGGTAGTAAGGCTCTAGGCGCTTGGCAATGTAGTTGGCATTGAGAATGGCAACTTGAGTCGCTTTGGTAAGACCAGTGCCGCCCATCAAAGCAATGTACATCCAAGAAATTGGCAGAATACTGGGGCTTCCCCAGGGCGCTGAGGCGATCGCCCCAATGCCTTGCTCGCTACCAATGGGCACAACGGCATGTCCTGGCAAGAACGGAACTAAATGTGGCATTACACCAATTGGTCCCATACCAGGTCCGCCGCCGCCGTGGGGAATACAGAAGGTTTTGTGCAAGTTTAGGTGACAAACATCGGCCCCATAGTCACCTGGACGACACAGCCCAACTTGAGCGTTCATGTTGGCTCCATCCAAATAAACCTGTCCGCCATTGGCATGGACGATCGCACAGATTTCTCGAATCGATTCTTCAAATACTCCGTGAGTAGATGGGTAAGTGACCATGAGCGCAGCTAAGTTTTCTTGGTGCTGCTCTGCCTTGGCTTTGAGGTCAGCCACATCGATGTTGCCATCGCGATCGCAAGCCACCGGAACCACTTTCATCCCTGCCATGACTGCACTGGCGGGGTTGGTGCCATGTGCCGACTGCGGAATCAAGCAAATATGACGGTGGAAGTCACCGCGTTGCTCGTGGTATTGGCGAATCACCAATAACCCCGCATATTCTCCTTGCGAGCCCGCATTCGGTTGCAACGAAATGCCTGCAAAGCCTGTAATTTCGGCTAACCATTGCTCCAACTGTTGGAAAAGAGTTTGATAGCCCTGGGTTTGCTCTAGCGGCGCGAAGGGATGAATCTGACCAAACTCAGGCCAAGTCACGGGGATCATTTCTGCTGTGGCATTCAACTTCATCGTGCAGGAACCGAGAGGGATCATGGCTGTGGTCAGCGACAAATCCTTGGCTTGCAAGCGATAAATGTAGCGCAGTAGCTCAGTTTCAGAATGGTATTGGCTGAAAACTGGGTGGGTGAGATAGGTGCTAGTACGAGCAAAGCGATCGCTGAATTCAACCTTGGCTTCTGTGGCTAACTCTTCAGGGGTGAAGTGAGGAGTTTGGTCGCCTGCAAAAACTTTGAATAGCGCCAGCAAATCATCGGCTGATGTCGTCTCATCTAGAGAGACGCCGATGGTATGAACATCAATCAAACGTAAGTTGATTTGGTGGGCGCTGGCCCGTTCCACAATGTCTAAGGCTCGTTTTTCGGCTACATCTACACGTAAGGTATCGAAATAGGGTGCTGAGCCCAGTTGATACCCTAACCGCCTCAATCCTTCTGCAAGAGTCACGGTTAAGTGATGAATGCGTTGAGCAATGCGCTGTAAGCCATTAGGACCATGATAAACAGCGTACATACTAGCCATGACTGCCAGTAGCACCTGGGCCGTACAGATGTTGCTGGTGGCTTTATCCCGGCGGATATGTTGCTCTCGTGTTTGTAGCGCTAAGCGTAAAGCAGGCTGACCTTGAGCATCCTTAGACACACCTACCAATCGCCCAGGAATTTGCCGCTTATAGGTGTCTTTGGTAGCGAAGTAAGCAGCGTGAGGTCCCCCATAACCTAGCGGCACGCCAAAGCGTTGGGTGCTCCCCACCACAATGTCTGCCCCAAATTCTCCTGGTGGCTTGAGGAGCGTCAAGCTCAGAAGATCCGCCGCGACTGTCACGAGTGCTTTAGCTTGGTGGGCGCGCTGAACAAAGTCCTGGTAGTCGTAAATTGCGCCATCGGTGGCGGGGTATTGCAAAAGTGCCCCAAAAATCGGCTGGTCGAAGGCGAAGGTTTGATGGCTGCCTACCAGAATTTCAATGCCTAGCGCCCGCGCCCTTGTCTTCACGACTTCGATAGTTTGGGGATGGCAAGCCTCTGACACCCAAAATGCCTGCTCATCTCCCTTCGCTAGCCCGTAGCTCATTGTCATCGCTTCTGCAGCTGCCGTGCCTTCATCCAGCAGTGAAGCGTTGGCAATCTCCATACCTGTCAAATCAATCACCATCGTTTGGAAGTTGAGCAGAGCTTCCAAGCGACCTTGAGCAATTTCGGGTTGGTAAGGGGTGTATTGGGTATACCAGCCGGGATTTTCGAGAATGTTGCGCTGAATTACAGGCGGGGTAATGCAGCCGTAGTAGCCCATGCCAATAAACGAGCGAAATACTTGATTTTCTGAGGCGATCGCTTTTAGCTCTTGAAGCAATTCATATTCACTGCGTCCCTCCTCGAGTTGCAGCGGTTGCTGGAGTCGAATTCCTGGGGGTACAGCTTTGTCAATCAGGGCTTCTAAGCTAGAAAAACCCAATTCGGAAAGCATTTGATCCACTTCCGCCGCGCTGGGGCCAAGATGGCGGTCTACAAATTCGTCTGTTAGGGGCAGTCCCCCCTGAATTTGGGTGAGCTGAGCCGCGTGAGCACCACCATTGGTTCTTGGCATCTGAGGTCCATTTACGGTTGCTTTAGAAACGGTCACGGGGTCGATCGCGGCTAGGGGGTCAGATTTAGAATGGCTCAATCCAGTTGCACCTTGCTCGTAGGTAGAAGGCTCGGACATGAAAGACTCTGGCATGGAACGTAGGGACACAAGAAGGTCATTTCTGACCATTTTGCAATAGTTTGCAATGGATAGTTGACCCTGATTTCACCAGAGTGAGCTTGTGTCTCTTCTATTCTTGCTCAGCAAACTTGACTATGCAGGGTCCAGAAGCGATCGCTTCTGCCACGCCTTCAGAAGTCTTCCAGTAAATTATGCGCCTTCGACTTGTTGGCGGTATTCTTCAGCCGTCAGGACTTCATCTAATTCTTCCGATTCATCAATCCGAATCTTCAGCAGCCAACCTTCACCGTAGGGATCTTCTGCAACTTGTTCCGGCGCATCCACCATTGTTGTGTTGCGCTCAATTACAGTCCCTGTCACCGGAGCATTGAGATCTTCAACAGCCTTGACTGACTCAACCGTACCAAAGGTCTCTCCCTTGACTAGCTTGTCACCAATCTCAGGTAGCTCTAGAAATACAATGTCACCCAGTTGATCGACGGCAAAGGCGCTAATACCAATCGTAGCGATATCGCCATCTAAACGCACGTACTCATGGCTGTCTAGATACTTTAGATCATCGGGATATTCAAAGGCCATACCAATTCCTCACCGGATATGTCACTACACTTCCAATAAGCTTGCAAGATTTAGCCGGTTCTGACAATGTCTTGGAGCCTATTTGGGCATAGTAGGAAGTATTCTTGCGGGTCTTATCGGCTTGCATCTCTTCACGTTAGTCCTCAATGAAGTCAAAAACACTCAAACGGCTGGTATTGGGTGAGTTTTCAGTTAAGCGCTTCGTCTGCTCCACCCTGTTGATCTATGCGGTTCTATGCTTTTACGCCTTCTTTTTGAGCGATCGCCAAATTTTTCAACCACAACCCACTAGCTACCAGGATACCCAAACGACTCTGAAGCTGAAAACCGCCGATAATGTCTTAATTTCAGCGATTTATCTGCCCAATCCTCAGGCCCAGTACACCATTCTCTACAGTCATGGCAACGCCGAAGATTTAGGGGATATTGAGGCAACGCTGACCATGATTCACGAAGCTGGTTTTGCCGTGTTTGCTTACGATTACCGAGGCTATGGTACCAGCCAAGGTCAGCCTTCCGAGCAACATGCTTACCAAGATGCCGATACTGCTTATACCTATCTGACCCAAAAGCTCAAAGTCCCAGCGAATCGGGTTATTGCTTTAGGTCGCTCAGTTGGAGGTGGTGTTGCCGTTGATTTAGCGACTCGTAAACCTCTGGCTGGCTTGATTGTGGAAAGCTCTTTTGTCACTGCTTTCCGCGTGGTTACTCGCGTTCCAATTGTCCCGTTCGACAAACTTGCCAATATTGCCAAAATTCGCCGCATCCAATGCCCAATTTTGATTGTGCATGGCACTGCCGATGAAATCATCCCGTTTCAGCATGGAGAGCAGCTATTTCAGGCGGCGCGCTCTCCTAAGCAAAGTTTTTGGGTCGAGGATGCTAACCATGACGACCTAGTAGAGGTGGCTGGCCCGAGATATGCCCAGCAGTTACAAGCATTTGCTCAACTGGTAAAAAATTCGGAGGCAACATCTAAGTAGGAGAAAGCGATCGCTCCCCAGTCCTGAGTTAAGAGAAGCGATCGCCCTGATTCTTGAAGGTTTGAGACCACTTAAACCGTAATCGCTGAGTCAGTCTGAGCAGCTCCCACAGCACCGGAGTAAACTAAACCCCGATGGGTATCGAGAGTCAGAATGGCGCCATCTCGAATAATTTCGGTCGCATTCTTGACCCCAACAATCACGGGTACCCCTAAACGTAAGCCAATCACTGCGGCGTGGCTGGTCAAACTATCGTCTTCAGTGATGATCCCAGCGGCTTTGCGAATCATCTCCACATAATCAACACTGGTGCAGGAGGTGACTAAAATGTCGCCCGGGTTGAAGTTGCTGACTTCATTACTCGCGTGAGCCACCCGCGCACGCCCACTGACTGAGCCTTGACCAATACCGATCCCTTTGCCCAAGACAGCCGTTACCACTTCCACCTTAATTAGGTCGGTGGAACCAGATACCCCTTGCAGGGTACCAGCAGTCATGACCACCAAATTACCTTCAGAGAGCAGCTCTTTCTCTTGAGCGACGTTGAGCGCGGCCTGGAAGGTTTGCCCAGTAGAAGGTAAGTCCAGAACTAGCAGGGGTTTGACGCCCCAAACTAGTTGCAACTGTCGTGCCACATCGACATGAGGGGTAACGGCCAAAATGGGGGTATGAGGCCGAAATTTAGAAACGTTGCGAGCTGTGGCTCCCGTTTTGGTCAGCGTCATAATCGCAGAGGCATTTAGCTGTTCGGCAATGCGAGCAACTGCTTGGCTAATCGCATTGGGGATCGATCGCCCGT
Organism: Trichocoleus sp. FACHB-46; assembly: GCF_014695385.1. Lineage (NCBI taxonomy): Bacteria > Bacillati > Cyanobacteriota > Cyanophyceae > Leptolyngbyales > Trichocoleusaceae > Trichocoleus > Trichocoleus sp. FACHB-46. The sequence continues at coordinate 44,524 of NZ_JACJOD010000010.1, forward strand.
CACTGTCGAGGTTGCGGCGAATCTGCTCTTGCTCGGTACGAATCGCAATCCGGGCCATCGTTGCCACCGCTTCAATGGCATACTTACCAACTGCGGTTTCGTTCGACAACATAACGGCATCTGTACCATCCAGAATGGCGTTGGCTACGTCCGAAATCTCAGCGCGAGTGGGACGTGGATTGTTCACCATGCTATCTAGCATCTGGGTAGCGGTGATCACCGGAATACCCAACCGATTGGCTGTGGCAATCAGCCGCTTTTGCAAAATGGGGACATCTTCGGCAGGTAGCTCTACGCCCAAATCACCCCGCGCTACCATCACGCCATCACAGAGGCAAAGAACATCTTCCATCTGCTCAATGGCTTCGTGCTTCTCAATCTTGGCGATTACCGGGACTTGCTTACCTGCGTTGGAAATTAATTCTTTGATCTCCAACACATCCTGGGGATTGCGGACAAAACTGAGGGCGATCCAATCAACTCCTTGATCAAGCCCAAACATCAAATCTTTACGGTCTTTATCGGTCAATGCCTTGATCGACAGATAAACTCCTGGAAAATTGACGCCTTTGTTGTTGGAAAGGACGCCACCGACTACAACTTCGCAATGCAATTCTTTGCGATCGCGGTCTACCTTCTCGACTCGCATTTCCACTTTGCCGTCGTCGAGCAGAATAGTGGCACCTTCAGGCACTTCCTCGGCTAGTGGCTCGTACGTCACAGAGCTGATTTCATGGGTGCCAGGAACAGCGTGACTAGTCAATGTGAAGCGATCGCCACGCTTAAGAGTAATAGAACCGTCTTCAAAGCGGCCTAAACGAATTTTGGGTCCTTGGAGATCTTGCAAAATTCCGACAGGTTGATTCAGCTCAAAAGAAATCTGCCGAATCAGCCGAATGCTGCGTTGATGATCTTCATGCGTCCCATGAGAAAAGTTAAGACGCAGAGTAGTTGCACCCGCTTCAATCAGGGCGCGTAGAACTTCTGGGCTACTAGTGGCGGGGCCAATCGTTGCGACGATTTTTGTCCGACGCGGAGAGTTACGCAGTTGCATGGATTCCAAGAAGGTAAAAATAGACTGAAGGAGACCCTACCGCTGATGTCCTCAGGATACTGGCTTAGCGGTGACTTGCTGCACTTTCCAGCCTAGGCATGGAATGAAATCCCGAAGTGAGGTGCAACAAGAAAATAACTCTAAACTATCAATAGTCGCATGCGTTGATAGCAAAGAATTAACGGTTGAGAAAAATGCTGTTGCCTCTTGGCAAGGCGGCAACAGGGATACTACCACGTTTGGCTAGTCCCTTTTGCAAAAACCTGCAAGGGCAAGCGACAGAATCTTTAGGTGCCTTCAGTCTCTAGGGTGCGTTCCATCAGGTTTAGTAGGTTAGTTGTTCGGTGCGCTAAAACTATTAATTTGCAAAACCTACCCTGTTTTAATTTTTACCTAACGAAAATTGGCTGGATTGAGGCGAGGATTGTTGCGAGTAGACATACCTTGACCTAGCTTGCTGCCTGTTCCACCATCAGCGGGATCAAGGAAGGGCCGCAAGTTGATGTTGCTAGAGCGCTCCTGCCGCCCGCCTAGAAGCGAGGCACCTAAGTTAACCAATTCGTCCAGCTTGTCACCTCCCCGGCTGCTGCCGTCTACACGGCTATTGCCTACACGACTGCTACCTACAAACGTGTTAGCTGCTTGAGTTTGTTGGCCGCTGTCAGCAATTGTCAAGTTTTGGAAGACGCGATCGCGAGTGGTCAGTGGGTCTTGATTTGGCGGGACTGTCAGAACAATCCGACAACTAGAATTTTTCTCGGTGGTAACACAAACTGTGTTGTAGTTATTTTCCACCGCCGTTCGCATTTCCTGTAGGCCATCAGGACGGTAGAGTTCTAAACGGCGACTGATTTCTTGACAACGAGCTTGAGGAGTCCAACCACCGCCTAGTTGGCTGGGTGTCGCCCAGGGATAGGATTCGCTAGGACGGCTCTCTGGGTGATAAACCACCGTGTACTGGCCGTTGAGCATTTCACAAGTAAAGCGGGGTCTATTTGCCACGCTAGTTTGAGTAGAGCCGCTACTTGGGTTTGTCGTAGGTGTAGACTCCGAATTTTCAGCCTCTGTTTGTACTTGAATATCCTTTGATGCTGATCCGGAACTGGTAGGTGTGGCAGCGATCGCACTACCAGTCATCCCTGCGAACAACCCACCACCTAAGAACACCACAGCTCCTGTAGCCAAACTTGTAGCCTTAAAAGTAAGAAACGTTAGCTTGAAACGACCTTGAGAATTACCTTGAGATTGCAATAACACCATAATCAAAGCCTCTTCAGAGTGAATGACAACTAATCACCGCAACACCACCCCTGATGTAACAAAGCCCTGATGCACCTAATGCGACAGAGCACTCCTACAACCCTGATAACAATTCAGACCTAGCATTTACATCGGAAGATCCGCCGACCTAGGAGGGTGATTTCACCGAGTCTTCATTGAAGTTGGGTTTCTGCTGAAGTGTTTAAAGCTGAGGTTGTCAGGCAAGGTCCGTGAACTTCTGAGGTTAAATTGCCCTTGTTACTCTAAAATTGGCTCAAATTATTTAATTTGACGCTACTGTTAGCGCAGCTCTGATTAGATGAGCTAGTTTCACAAAACTTTATTATTCAGCATTCGTATCGTATACTACGCGAGGATGACCAACAAGGAGTATTGATAACGATGTCGGAGGCAGTAAAGCCCCTGACAGTGCCGAAGGAGTTAATGGGTCCTCCGGGTCAATTTAACCCGACGCTGCTAATGTTCCTGGCAGCGGTAGCCATAGAAATCCTATCGATACTGGGTTACTGGTGTTGGGAATGGCTTGACTGGTGCTGCTTTAGCATGACTGTCATTGCTCTACATATGGTGGGGACGGTGATTCATGATGCATCCCACAATGTGGCACATCGCAATCGCATCATCAATGCCGTCATGGGGCATGGTAGTGCCTTAATGCTGGGTTTTTCTTTCCCAGTCTTTACGCGCGTGCACATGCAGCACCATGCCAATGTGAATGATCCAGACAATGACCCCGATCACTTTGTTTCGACCGGGGGGCCGCTCTGGTTTATTGCGGCTCGTTTCATGTACCACGAAATTTTCTTTTTCCGCCGTCGGTTATGGCGGAAGTCCGAGTTATTGGAGTGGTTTCTCGCTCGCCTAGCCGTCGGTGCTCTAATTTACACAGCCTGCCAGCACGACTTTCTGGGCTACATTTTCAATTTTTGGTTTGTGCCTCTGGCAGTTGTAGGCTTAGCTCTGGGCTTATTCTTTGACTATTTGCCCCACCGACCTTTTCAGGAGCGCGATCGCTGGAAGAACGCTAGAGTCTACCCCAACCGGATTCTGAACCTGCTGATTATGGGTCAGAACTACCATCTGATCCATCATCTGTGGCCTTCTATTCCCTGGTACAACTATCAGCCTGCTTACTATGCCACTCAGCCTTTGTTAGACGCTAAGGGTTGCCACCAATCGCTGGGTTTATCAAAGACTAAAGACTTTTGGCACTTTGTGTACGATGTCTTCCTAGGCATTCGTTTTCACCGCCCGCGATCGCTGGAGTCTTCAGAGGTAAACACTCCTATAAGCCAAGCTAGCCCAGCCAACAGTAGCTTAGAGGTAGCTCAGGGCTTGGAAGTTCACAGTTGACCAGTCCAGTTAAACCCGGCTTAAACCACTAAAAAAGGGAGCAAGACTTAACTCTGCTCCCTTTTTTAGTGATTGAACTTAGTTAACGATGAGACTTAACGACGGGCGATGCCAAGCCTGTTTGAGCCAAGATCCAATCGGGTCTTAAGCTCTTGGCTTGACGCAGATAGGGATGATAGATTTCGACGTGCGGATTTGGAGTATTGAAATGAATCAGGAAGCGAATGCAACGCTCCAAACTGCCTTCAACGTGCATTTGTTGCACATCTATCAAAGGGACATTCTGCCAACGGGGACGATCACGCGCTACTGAAGCCGGAAAGATGGCGTCCAAGTCGCGGGTAACTGAGAACGTCGCACTGATAATTTCTTCTGGATCGAGTTGATTATGAGCTTCTAGCTCATCTAACAGCTCAGCGACTGCTTCTCGAATTGCCTCAGCCGTATTTTCTGAGGCAGTTGTTGCACCACGAATTGCCCGAACTCTCCATTCCACGCCATCATCCTCCGTCATGTGATTAAACCAAGGTTCATCAAGTTGAATTTTTATGGCTCAGATTATCTAACCTGAGCGATCGCAACGATAACTGAAAATCTTGACAATGCGAGCCAATGTTAACAAAATCTAGGATTTTCAAGGCTTTAATTGTCAAGTTTGGGCAAGTGGTTCACTAAGGTCGGTAAAGCCACAAAGGTAGACCACTGGTAGATAACTCAAACTCCATCCAATCGAGGCTGGCTCTCACTCCCAAGCGAGTTTGACTCGTACTAGGAACGACACGGCTCCAGAAGGGCTTACGTTCTTCCAAGTTGTAGCAACGAGTTTTTTCTGGATCAAGACCTGCAAGTTCTGCCGCCCAGCGACGAGCATCTTCTTCGGTTCCTAGGCGATCTACAAGCCCTAGTTCTTGAGCTTGCTCACCTGTGAAAACTCTCCCATCTGCAAAGCTTTTAACTGTATCCACCGCCAGCTTACGGGCGTCAGCAACAGTCTGCACAAACTGTAGATAGCTTGTGTCAATCAACGATTGCAAAATATGGGCTTCTGGCTCTGTCAGCTCTCGGTCAAAAGCCAAAATATCTTTGTAGGGACCAGATTTGATCACTTTGAAGGAAACGCCTACTTTTTCTAGAAGACGCTCTAAGTTATTGCCCCGGAGAATTACCCCAATGCTGCCAGTGATGGTACCCGGATTGGCGACAATGTAATTTGCGCCCATGCCAATATAAACGCCACCCGATGCAGAAATATTGCCGAAGCTGGCAACAATTTTGATTTTTTCACTCAGACGTTTGAGGGCGCTGTAGATTTCTTGGGAGTCTCCGACAGTGCCACCAGGGCTATCAATTCGTAGGAGCAGAGCGGGAAATTCTCTTTCTTCTACGGTTTTGAGAGCTTCTAAAACTCGCTTGCGTGTCGCTCCTGCGATCGCCCCTGAGACTTCAATGCGAGCAATTTGTTTTCGAGACCGAGGCTTGAAAGGCCAAATCATGAGTAATTGAGAACCAGTACGAAATGATGTCAGTCAATTTTGAGGCAGAGACCGACTCAGACTGGAATGACAGCCCAAGTTTTCAGCTTTCCTCAAGCAGCTGAAGCTGACCAGCAGGTTAAAAGTGTTGCACTGTTAGCTGGAGTGGTCTGACTCCTAGTGTGCCTTAATTCTTAGACGATTGGATTGAAAGTATTGGGGTTGCTACTGCTAGGGCACTAGGATTCTGCTGGATCCAGAAGCCTGATCTGTTGCTCAGAATCAGCCGTTTGCTCAAACTTCGGTACCGCAGTAGTAAAACGAGTATCTTTAAATAAGTTACTTAACATAAGTATATAACTCAGTACAATTAATTAAAGCTGTACTTCAAGCTGTAGCTCAGTTTTCTCAATCACTCAGCATCCTAGATGAGATTAGGATGCGGGCCTAAGGTTTAGTATTTGGCACCGCCCAGTCCTTCCCGGAGTTATTGCATGCACCTAAGACCCTCTGAATCAAAGTTACCCGTAGCACCACTCCTCTTGATTGCGCCCTTTTTTCTCTGGGGCACGGCGATGGTAGCGATGAAAGGAGTCATTCCGCAGACTACCCCTATGTTTTTAGCAGGGGTGCGCTTGGTGCCTGCGGGGATGATGATTTTAGTGGTCGCAGCGATGATGCGACGACCGCAACCACGGGGTTGGGCGGCTTGGCTCGGAATTCTGAGTTTTGCCTTGGTGGATGGCGCTTTATTTCAAGGCTTTTTAGCAGAAGGATTGACTCGTACCACTGCGGGTTTAGGGTCAGTCATGATTGACTCTCAACCTTTAGCTGTGGCTCTGCTGGCCTGTTGGCTGTTTGGCGAACACATTGGCTTGTGGGGTTGGCTCGGTTTAGGCTTAGGCGTGCTGGGTATTAGCTTGCTAGGGCTACCCGATGAATGGATTTGGGGATTACTGCAAGGACGTTTGGCGATCGCTTCCTTACCTTCAGCCTCAGAACTATTACACCAGCTGTTTCAGAATGGCGAATGGTTGATGCTTTTAGCGGCTCTGTCTATGGCCGTAGGCACCGTCATGGCTCGTTTGGTCTTTCGCTATGCTGATCCAGTCACAGCTACTGGGTGGCATATGATATTGGGAGGTCTGCCACTTTTTGCGTTTTCATCGCTGTGGGAGTCCGAGCAGTGGGTGCATCTCGATTTTTCTGGGTGGATGGCATTGAGCTACTCCACTGTCTTTGGTAGTGCGATCGCTTATGGCTTGTTCTTTTACTTTGCCTCTAGCGGTAGCCTAACCAGCTTGAGCGCTTTGACATTTCTGACACCTGTGTTTGCCTTACTGTTTGGTAATTTATTCCTAGCAGAAGTCCTTAGCCCTTTGCAGTGGTTTGGGGTGGGTCTGACCTTGGTTAGCATTTATCTGATCAATCAGCGTGAGGCGATCGCCCGAAAGCTTCAGGGTGCTACTGCATCAAAACCGGTGTCCCTACTTGAGGAAACTGCCGCTGCAACTGTAGAACTATTACCTCAATCTGGCGGTAATATCAGCGATGTTACGAGGGTGCCTCTGCAAATTACCGACGCGGAATCTAAAATTTTGCAGTAATAGTGCGACTAACCCAGGTTATTTATAGATCATGTCCTGTTTTTAGAAGGCTTTGTGATTTCGTAAAACTAAGGAATCTTTTGGAGGCCTATGAGAGTCAAAGCCGCTATGTTAATTTGCCACAATCACACTCTCGCCGCTTGCCCTGGTTGTAGTCTTTAAGCCTTGGGTTTATTTATGACGCTCTACCGCTCCACTTTACTCCTGCTTACCTGTGTCACTTTCCTCGGTGTCATCTCTGAGCCAGCAAGGAGTTACGCGGGAGTCCGCTCTAGGGCATCTGCACCTGAGGCTCCTAGCCCTCTCTTACTCGCTAGCTCACTTAACTTAGCCCAATCCCCACCTATCGAGGGTGCTTCAGCCAGTGCATCCACAACTGCTAGCTCGTCCCCTAGCAGCATTACGCCTGGCACAACTCTGCAACCTGGTGCCCAAGGGGCAGCAGTGAAAGAGTTGCAAACCACCCTGAAGCTTTTAGGCTACTTTGATGGCGCTGCCGATGGAACTTACAGTCAAAGTACTGAGACTGCTGTTTTAAATTTTCAAAAAGCGATCGGTCTCAGTCCAGATGGGGTTGCAGGTCCAAGCACGCTCTCTCGCCTACAAGAGTTACAGAGCGCTAAAACTGAGGCTCCGAAACCAACTCCAACCCCCGCTCAAGAGGCTAAATCTGCTGGACCGCAACGGAGTTGGTTAGGTTGGTTGGTGGGTGTAATCGCGATCGCAGCCATTGGAACTGGAATTTTATATTTGTTGCTAAGGGCGAGCGGCCAGTCGAAACAACCGAAGACTTTAGCAGGTCGCGAATCTTCCCCGCCCAGCTTATCTGGAGCAGACGCTAATCCCGTAGAGCCGTCAGTTTCTAGTCCTCATACTCCTGTCGTGGAGGTGAGCAGCAATGGCCACAGTGTTCCAGCGATCGCGGTTGATGGCAAGCAGTCAGAGGCATCTAGTGAAACCTCTAATTCCGAGTCGTTGCCTGTCCGAGAAACCACACGACTAGCCAAAATCAATATTGTTGAGGAATTGGTTAAGGATCTACGCAGCCCAGATCCTGCTAAGCGGCGGAAGGCCATTTGGGAACTCGGGCAACGGGGCGATACTCAGGCAGTACAGCCGTTAGTCGACTTAATGATTGACTCTGACTCTAAGCAACGCAGCTTAATTTTGGCTTCCTTGTCGGAGATTGGCGTACGGACCCTGAAGCCGATGAATCGAGCTTTAGCGATTTCCTTGCAAGATGAAAATCCAGAAGTACGGAAAAATGCGATCCGCGACATCACCCGGATTTATGATCTGGTCGGCCAAATTAGCCAACTGCTGCGTCATGCGACAGAAGATCCGGATGCAGAAGTACAAGAGACAGCACGTTGGGCACTCAATCAAGTGAACCGGATTAAGACGATTGCCAATGTGGAGAACGTCCCAGCGCTGAAAAATTCTGTGAGTCCCCCAGAAAGCTTACCTGAGAGTCCCTCCGATCCATAAAAGCTCTCTTGATGCTCTGGTTGGTCAGGATTAATTTGTTCTTCTCATCAGTACTCAATGGGTGCAATTATTTCCCTAGATAGTCCACTCAAACTTTTGTTTGTTTCTACTTCCGTGGGGCCTTTAGGGTCTGGCTTAGGCGGTGGGGTTGAGCTAACGTTGCACAACATTGCTCAAGAACTGATGAGCCGGGGCCACTCGTTGCAGATTCTTGCCCCTACAGGTTCTAGCTTGCGGACGCTGCCGATCATCGAAATTGCCGGAGAGTTGCAGACCACTGCTCAAACTCAGTTGAGAACTGACCCCATCGTGATGCCAGGTGCAGCGGTGCTGGCCAATATGTGGGATTATGCTCGTCGAGTTGTGCCAGATTACGACTTGTTGGTGAATTTTGCCTACGATTGGCTGCCCTTTTACTTAACTCCGTTTTTTCCACGTCCGATCGCGCATTTGGTGAGTATGGGTTCGCTTACCGATGCGATGGACCAAATTATTGAACAAGTAGCAAGGCAATTTCCTCGCACGATCGGAGTACACAGCCAAGCTCAAGCGGCCACGTTTTCCTTTGCAAGCCACTGTCGTTGTTTGGGTAATGGATTTGATTTGTCTCTGTATCAGTTCTGTGGAGAACCCCAGCCTTGGCTAGGGTGGGTTGGGCGAATTGCCCCCGAAAAAGGTTTGGAAGATGCGATCGCGGCGGCTCAAGAGACAGGCATGCCACTGAAGATTTTGGGTGCGATGCAAGATGCTGCCTATTGGCAACAACTTTGTCAAAGCTATCCCCATGCTCCCGTGGAGTACTTGGGTTTCCTCCCAACTACTGAGTTGCAGCAGGTTCTACGGCAATGTCGGGCTTTGCTAGTTACACCCCGCTGGGTGGAAGCCTTTGGCAATGTGGCGATCGAGGCTTTAGCCTGTGGCGTTCCGGTGATTGCCTATCGACGGGGTGGGCCAGCGGAAATCGTGAAAGATGGCAAGACGGGTTGGCTAGTAGAACCCGATAGTGTGCCTGGTTTAGTGGCGGCGATCGCCAAAATTGACCAAATCGATCGGGCGACCTGTCGTCAACAATCTGAGGCGGAGTTTTCACAAGCGGCAATGGGCGATCGCATGGAAGAATGGTTTGCAGACATTCTGGGAATAACACTGAGGCCAGCATGAACTGCCAACTTCCACCTTTCCTCAAACCGGGCGATCGCTTGCGGGTGATTGCCCCTAGCGGCACATTGCGAGAATTGAATGCCTTTCAGCAAGGGCTAGAAATTTGGCGATCGCGCGGCTATGAGCTAGAACTCACCCCTGGTTTTGATGCTCGGTGGGGATATTTGGCAGGGGATGATCTGACCCGTCGCCAGCAGCTAGAAACCGCACTGAAAGATCCAGATTGCCAAGGAATTCTTTGTGCCAGAGGCGGTTATGGCGGGGCGCGCCTGCTAGAGGATTGGCATTGGCCGCCGTCACCATCTAAATGGTTGATCGGTTTTTCTGATATCACTAGCTTGCTGTGGAGCCTAAGCCAGCAAGAAGTTTCTGGTGTTCATGGCCCTTTGTTGACCACTTTAGCCGCTGAGCCAGATTGGTCGGTTGAGCGTTTATTTAGCTGGGTGGAAGGACGTAATTCCCTCGCTCCTTTATCAGGGCAGGGTTGGGGAGGTGGACAAGCCAGAGGGATTCTGCTGCCTGCCAATTTGACGGTTGCAACTCACTTGCTGCATACACCGCATCAACCTCAGTTAGAAGGTGTCATCTTAGCCTTCGAGGATGTTTCGGAAGCGCCCTACCGAATTGATCGGATGCTAACGCAATGGCGCTTAAGTGGAGCGTTTCAAGCAGTGCGGGCGATCGCATTGGGGCGCTTTAGCCAATGCCAACCCCCTGCTAATGTGCCCAGCTTTAGCATCGAAGAGGTGTTGCGCGATCGCCTCAGCGACCTTAACATTCCCATTGTTTCTGACTTGCCTTTTGGTCACGATGGCCCCAATGCCGCATTGCCAGTTGGTAGACTCGTCACTTTAGATGGTGATCAAGGACGATTAGAGTTTGAGTAAAGTTGGGGTTTGAGTAAAGACTGAGGCTAGCTGGACCGTCTAGAAGCTGGACATTAAGTGATTAACCACTCCAGTTTGCTGAGTGTCGCTTTGTTGTTTAAGGGTGCTGCGGGCTTGACTTAGCACTACCTTGGCTTCCATAAACTTGCCCTGCTGAATCAACACTTGGCTCCAGCCTAGATAAGGAGCGGCTAACTGCGGATCGGCTTCAATCGCTTGACCAAAGGCAGCGATCGCTTCGGAATTTTTGCCCTGTTTTGCTAGTAAAGCTCCTTTGGCTGTGTAGGCTTCAGCGTAGTTCGGCTTGGTCTCAATGGCTTGCTCAAAAGCTGCTAGAGCTTCTGGCAATTGACCTGCGGCTCGTAACGAAAAGCCCTGCTCTAGCAGATCAGCTGCTTGAAGTTTGCTGGCAGGCGCTTTGTTGGCAATCCCAAAGCCGTAAGCAGAGGCGGCGATCGCTGCAGTTAAACCAATGGCGATCGGAAACTTAAACCACCATGAATTAGAAACTGGCATTGCTTTTACTCAGTGTTTTTGCGCTTAGTTATGTTAAAAAAATTACTTAAGATGTCCCTTGGCCGTAATTTGACTCTATCAAAGCCAGAAACACTGAAGAGACCCAAGAACCAATCTTTTTGGAGTCTTTATAGACGGAGGAGTAAAAGCATTAAAAGCATCAAGGAAGTGTAATCTAACCAAAATTCGGCCTCTGTACACTGAGCTGATAGGTTATCTATAACCCGGTTTTGGCACTGGGCAAACCCAAGACCCGCTTTCGCGAAATAGTTGGGTTAACGAATCGAAAATTGTTGTAAACCTACAGGTAACAAAAAACCTGCCTGATACTAGAACCAGACAGGTTATTGAGTTGGCTAACGAATCGATTAACGAGTTCTATTCGGCGGTTTCGGTTTGCTCAGATAAACGTTGCAGCGAGATCCTAGCCGACTCGGAAACGTGAGGATGGCCGTCTTTCTCTAGAAACTTCAAAGCTGAGACACTTTTAGGACTTGGGAGATGACCCAACGCTTCAGCGAGGCGTTGGCGAACTAGCCAGTCTTCGGATTGAGCAAACCGCAGAATCTTTTCTACTGCCTCTACAGCCTTGATTTCACCTAAGGCTGCGATCGCCGCTTGTTGCACCACAATCTCATGGCTATCTAGCGCCTGAACCAACACATCATAAGCTCGGTGATCCTTCAAGTTGCCTAAAGAGACCGCTGCACTAAAGCGCACGAGCCAATCTGTATCTTCATAAAAAGCTCGAGACAACGGCTCCAACGCCCGAGGATCGGCTAAATAGCCTAAGGCTCCGGCTGCATCAGCCCGAATGCCATAATCTGGGTCGTTCTCTAGCAGGCGGATCAAAATGGGGTAGCACTCTTCAGTAGGCTTGATGCCTAAGGCAAACACGGCCATTGAGCGAATCTGTAAATTTTCATCGTCCAGCACTTTTTTAATCAGGGGTACTGCGTCAGCCGCCGAAACACCCCGCAAGGAAGCCAAAGCCAACATGCGATCGCGTGAGTTTTCGCTTTCTAGCTGGCTGGCAATTTGTTCTAGATGAGAATGAGTCATATACTTTAATCTTGCTATATTACAAATTTTTACACTTTCTCTCTTGCTTGGGGGAGTGTTGATTTCACTCCATCCAGTTAAACAAAAGTAGAAAATGCTGAAAAGCTTCTGAGGTAAGAGTTCGCAGAAACTTTAGAGGGTGACAATAGCAATATTATATATATTAAGATTTGTAAAGAATATAAAAATCGCCTATAAAAGCTTAAAGATTTTTAGTTATCGAAAAACTTAAGGCCACTAATAAAGATTGCCTCACTTTTCCCAACTGCTGGAATTGGAAAAGGCGAGGCAACGACATGAGCTGAGAGAGAACCAATTATAGTTAGGGTCTTTGAGTCGCGATCGCTAAACGTGCTCCCGGAACGCGACGCAAGCGATCCATGACTTGCACAACTTGGCCATGCCTGACGTTTTCGTCTGCGTTCAAAACTACGATCGACTCTTGACCAGAGGGAATCAGGTTGCGTACCCCTACCTCTAAAGCATCTAGCGGAATCGCTTGGCGGTTGAGGGCGATTTGACCTTGCGGATCAATCGTGATTGTGATGCGAGTTGAGCTTTGGGCCTGAGCGGTTGCTGCTTTGGGAAGATTGACAGGTAACCCTTGAGAACTGGTCAGATAAAGCGATGAGAGGATGAAAAAGGTCAAAATGGCAAAGATTACATCGATCATCGGCACGATGTTAATCTGTGGGGGCACATCCGGTTCAGAAGGTAGACGCATCAGTTCCTCTCGCTGGTAACGACGTTAGAGCCATTGTAGCGGTGCTACTGCGGTCTACGAGGCTTCGACTGCATCCGGGACTGCCTCTACAGTATGTCGGGGTTGGCCTGGTAAGGCGGCGATCATCGCATCTAACACTTTTGCCACTGGAATAATTTCTAAATCAATATCAGGAACGGTTTGCCCTTTAGGAATGATGGCGCGTTTGAATCCCAGTTTGGCGGCTTCCTTCAGGCGCAGCTCAATCTGCGAGACTGGGCGAATTTGCCCGCCTAAGCCTACTTCCCCAATTAAGACAGTTTTGGCATCGACGACGCGATCGCGGAAACTAGCAGCGACGGCAACAGCTACACCCAAGTCAGCTGCAGGCTCGCCGACATTGAGGCCACCCGATGAAGCGACGTATGCATCTAGTTTAGAGAGGGGAATGCCAACCCGCTTTTCTAAAACTGCCAAAATTTGCAACAAGCGGTTGTACTCAATCCCTGTGGTGGAGCGGCGAGGAGAGCTATAGCTGGTGGGACTAACTAACGCTTGGAGTTCTACGACGATGGGACGGGTGCCTTCGCAAGCCACAATCGTAGCGGTGCCAGGCGCAACCTCCTCTCGATTGCCTAAAAACAGCTCGGATGGATTAGAAACTTCTGCTAATCCCCGATCGGCCATTTCAAACACACCTAGCTCATGAGTGGCTCCAAAACGGTTTTTTACCGAGCGCAATAGGCGGTGGCTAGCAAAGCGATCGCCCTCAAAATACAGCACCGTATCAACTAAGTGCTCCAATACCTTAGGCCCCGCGATCGCCCCTTCTTTCGTGACGTGCCCCACAATAAACAGCGTAATGTGCTCGCGCTTAGCCACATGCATCAAAGCTGAGGTACATTCGCGGACCTGGGATACAGACCCAGGTGCAGAGCCTAAAGCTGAATAGTAGAGCGCTTGAATGCTATCAATCACTGCCACTGTCGGTTTTAAGGATTCCAACTCTGCCAGAACGGTTTCTAAATCTGTTTCTGGCAAAACATATAAGTTTGGCCCCGGATCTCCCGTCGCTGCGGCAGCTTCTTCCGCTGAACGTTGCTGCAACTGCACAGGAGGCTGCTTGCCAATGCCTAATCGGTGCGATCGCAGCTTCACTTGCTGCCCAGACTCCTCTGCACAAACATAGAGCACCCGATGCTGAGAACCGAGCTGATTAGCGACCTGTAGTAACAAGGTGGATTTACCAATTCCTGGATCTCCACCAATTAAGACCAGAGAGCCAGGTACAATCCCGCCCCCTAACACGCGATCTAGCTCTGTATAGCCAGAAGAAACACGCGCTTGCGGATGATCAGAAATTTGCTCGAAGGTGAGGGATGAGCGAGCCTGCACAGATGTAGTTGAGGAGGCACGTTTTTTACCATTGAGGCGAGCGGTAGCAGTCAAACCAATCGGAGTGGCAGCAGCAGGGTTAGATTTAACGATCTGCTCTTCTAAAGAGTTCCAAGCATGACACGATGGGCACTTCCCAAAATACTGCGGGGATTCGGCAGCACATTGGTTGCAAACATAGTGGGATCGAGTTTTGGGCATTACTTAACTATTCTTAAATACTCTCAAAGACGGATTAATTGTTAAGAAAAACCGAAAGGCAATAATGATGAGAGTTTCAGCGGCATTCAACCGTCTAAATAGGGTACTATCTTAATGATAAAGTACTAAAAATTAACTATCAGAAATCCTACTTACAGGAGCGTTGGATAAGTTGGAAAATCACAAAGAAAAGATACTAGTAGTTGATGACGAAGCCAGTATCCGCCGCATCTTAGAAACTCGGCTTTCGATGATTGGCTATGATGTCGTCACGGCTGCTGATGGTGAAGAAGCCTTAGACACATTTCGCAATGCTTCACCTGATCTAGTTGTTTTAGATGTAATGATGCCGAAGCTAGATGGCTACGGTGTATGTCAGGAGCTTCGTAAGGAGTCCGATGTGCCGATCATCATGCTAACAGCCTTAGGTGATGTCGCCGATCGCATTACTGGGCTAGAGCTGGGTGCGGATGATTATGTGGTGAAGCCCTTCTCACCCAAAGAGTTAGAAGCTCGAATCCGCTCGGTGCTGCGTCGGGTAGAGAAGACAGGCACTTCAGGGATTCCTAGCTCTGGCGTGATCCACGTCAATGCTCTGCGCATTGATACCAACAAGCGCCAAGTTTACAAAGGTGACGAACGGATTCGGCTGACTGGGATGGAATTCAGTCTCTTGGAACTACTGGTGAGTCGTTCTGGAGAACCCTTCTCTCGCTCAGAAATTTTGCAGGAAGTTTGGGGCTACACACCTGAGCGCCACGTAGATACCAGGGTTGTAGATGTTCACATTTCTCGCCTGCGGGCTAAGTTGGAAGATGATCCCAGCAATCCTGAATTGATCCTGACTGCACGCGGCACTGGCTATCTATTCCAGCGGATTGTTGAGCCTGGTGCAGATGAGTAAGGCTCAGTTCATCGCTGTTGATCAGATCTAACTACGCCCGCTTACTTTTCTACTCTTTCCTGCTGCATCGGTTTCACTCACTGTGGCTGATTGGATGCGTACCAACTACTTTTCGGCTAGGCTCCAAGCAAGGGCTTAGCCGCCTGGTAAAGCAGTAAAGCGATCGCTCAGCCTTGACAGCTACATCTTGAGTGGCATAATTTTGGCGAATCTTTGCACTTCCGCAAAATTTGTTGAAGTGACTGAGTAGACTGTTAGTAATTGAAGATGGCGTAGAAGCCATCTGATAAAATTTGTAAGGTTTCTATAACTTTGATCAATGGGACCAACTCGGGCACGGATCGCAATCGATGCTATGGGCGGGGACCACGCCCCTGCTGAAATAGTCGCTGGAGCGCTGCGAGCGCAAGAAGAACTCGGTATTGAAGCTTTGCTAGTAGGAGACCCTGACCAAATCCAGGCTTACCTCAAGCAACATAATAGCTCTGCTCATCTGGAAATCATTCCATCCGAAGGCACAATCGAGATGAATGAGGAGCCACTGGGTGCCCTAAAGCGGAAGCCTAAGGCATCTATTAATGTGGCAATGGATTTGGTTAAGCAGAAGCGAGCTGACGCAGTGGTTTCTGCGGGGCACTCAGGGGCAGCAATGGCGGCAGCATTACTGCGCTTGGGGCGGTTGCGTGGCATTGATCGACCTGCGATCGGAGCTGTGTTGCCAACCCTAGTGGCTGGAAAGCCAGTGCTAATTCTAGATGTTGGTGCCAATGTTGATTGTCGCCCGAAGTTCTTAGAGCAGTTTGCCCAGATGGGTACTATCTACAGTCAGTATGTTCTGGGTGTTTCAACTCCCAAAGTTGGCTTGCTCAATATTGGTGAAGAACCTTGCAAGGGCAATGACCAAGCTGTTCGCACCCATCAAATGTTGCAAGATAACCCCAAAATCCCATTTGTCGGCAACGCTGAGGGCCGCGATGTTCTATCAGGTCAGTTTGATGTGATCGTCTGCGATGGCTTTGTCGGTAACATTCTGCTGAAGTTTGCTGAGGCAGTGGGTGAAGTTGCTTTGCAAATTCTGCGAGAGGAATTGCCGCAAGGTCTGAATGGCAAGTTGGGTGTCACGCTATTAAAGCCAAATCTGAAGCGCATTAAGCAGCGGATGGACCACGCAGAGCACGGGGGCGGTCTGCTTCTAGGTGTGGATGGTGTTTGCATTATCAGTCATGGTAGCTCTCAAGCACCTTCTATCTTTAATGCGGTGCGACTAGCGAAGGAAGCTGTTGATCATCAAGTTTTAGATCGGATTCAGTCGTGTTATGGAAGAAAGACGGCTCCTGCAAGTGAGGGAGAGTAGTCGTGTTGCCATCTGGAATTGCGATTACTGGGAGTGGGTCAGCTGCTCCCAAAACTGTTTTAGATAATGCAGGGTTGAGCCAGGTCGTAGAAACCTCAGATGAGTGGATTGCCACTCGGACGGGAATTCGGGAACGAAAACTGGCCAGTCCACAGGTTTCTCTGGCTGCGATCGCGACTGAGGCGGCTCAAAACGCGATCGCGATGGCAGGAATTACAACGGCTGACCTCGACCTGATCATTCTGGCGACTTCGACTCCAGACGACTTATTTGGCACCGCTAGCAAAATTCAAGCGGAACTGGGCGCTACCAAAGCAGTCGCTTTTGATTTGACTGCGGCTTGCTCTGGTTTCGTGTTTGGCTTGGTGACTGCGGCCCAGTTTATTCGTACTGGCGTTTACAAAAACGTCTTGTTGATTGGGGCAGATATGTTGTCCCGTTGGGTCGATTGGTCCGATCGCCGCACTTGTGTGCTGTTTGGGGACGGCGCAGGTGCGGTAGTGATCCAAGCCAATGAGAGCGATCGCCTCCTGGGATTTGAAATTTGCAGTGATGGCACCCAGAATAGTTCACTCAATTTGAGTTACCAACCTCGGCCTCAAGAACTCTTGCCTGGGGTGACAGTAGGTCTAGGCTCCTATCAACCTGTGACCATGAACGGGCAAGAAGTGTACCGCTTTGCAGTCAAGCGAGTTCCAGAAGTGATTGAAAAAGCGCTATATCGCTCAGAACTCAGCATTGATCGAATTGATTGGTTGCTATTGCATCAGGCGAATCAACGCATTCTTGATGCCGTGTCCCAACGGCTAAAGGTGCCTGCTGAGAAGGTGATTAGCAACTTGGCTCGGTACGGGAATACTTCTGCTGCTTCTATTCCCATTGCCCTAGATGAAGTAGTGCGGCAAGGTCAAATCAAACCTGGAGATGTAATTGCAGCTTCTGGCTTTGGGGCTGGGCTGACTTGGGGAGCGGCAATTTTCCAGTGGGGCCGATAAGTGATAAAGTTTGAATCTTGATCCGCTGATATCAACTAGACATGACAAAGACGGCATGGGTGTTTCCTGGACAGGGGTCTCAGGCAATTGGGATGGGGGTAGATCTGCTAGAGCTACCCGAAGCAAAAACCAAGTTTGAGCAAGCAGAACAGATCTTGGGTTGGTCGGTTTCGGCAGTCTGTCAAAGCGAAGAAGACAAGCTATCGCGTACCCTCTATACCCAGCCTTGTCTTTATGTTGTGGAAAGCATTTTAGTTGACTTGATGCAAGCCAAAGGACAACAGGCTGATTTGGTGGCAGGTCATAGCTTGGGCGAGTATGTAGCACTTTATGCAGCTAAAGCTTTTGATTTTGAGTCTGGACTGCGCTTGGTGAAGCGTCGAGCTGAGCTGATGGATAGTGCCTCTGATGGCATGATGGCGGCTGTGATCGGCTTCGATCGCGAGCAACTAGAACAACAAATTGCTCAAACTGCTGATGTGGTCTTAGCCAATGACAACAATGCAGGCCAAGTCGTGATTTCTGGCACTCCGGCTGGAGTTGAAGCCGTTCTATCTCAAATCAAAGCGAAACGAATGGTTCGCCTCAACGTGTCAGGTGCATTTCACTCGCCCTTGATGGCTGAGGCGGCGGCAGAATTCCAGCAAGTCTTAGAAACTGTGAGTTTTGCTGATGCTCGGATTCCCGTCCTGTCGAATGTAGAACCTACCCCAGCGATCGCGGCTGCCGAACTGAAGCAGCGTTTAGTGCAACAAATGACCGGATCGGTACGTTGGCGAGAAATTTCTCTGCGCTTACCGGAAGAAGGAATTGGCCGAGTTATAGAAATCGGACCCGGTAAAGTCCTAACTGGTTTAATTAAACGCACCGCTCCTGATTTAGCCCTAGAGAACGTCAGCACTGCTGCTGATCTTCCCAGCTAAGTGAGTAGCAAACCAACACTGATGGGCAAAAGCCGCGAACCTCGAATTAGCCTCTTCCTCTACCACCTATTCAAGTGGTCGGTGGTCAGCCCTATGCTGCATAGCTATTTCCGAGGACGAATTTATGGGGCAGAGCATGTACCCCACCAAGGACCACTCGTGATCGTCAGCAATCATGCTAGCGACTTCGACCCGCCCATTGTTTCCTGCTGTGTCCGCCGACCCGTGGCTTACATGGCGAAAGAGGAACTATTTCAGGTGCCCGTGCTCAAGCAAGCGATTCGGCTCTACGGAGCTTACCCAGTCAAACGCGGCTCGGCAGATCGGAGCGCCATTCGGGAGGCTATGGCTGCTTTAGATCAGGGCTGGGCCGCAGGTATTTTTCTGCAAGGCACGCGCACCGTGGACGGTCGTATTCCTAGTCCTAAACTGGGAGCTGCATTGATTGCGGCTAAAACTCAAGCTCCATTGCTACCTGTAAGCTTATGGGGCACCCAAGCCATCATCCGTAAAAGCTCAGCAACACCTCGACCTGTGCCGTTGACAATTCGGATTGGACAGCCAATTCCACCGCCGCGATCGACAGAGCGAGAAGAACTAGAAGCTGTGACTCAGCAGTGTGTTGAGGTGATTCATGCCATGCACGATTTAGGGCGATAAATCCCAATACCCTTTAGAGCAACGAACTACCACCAAAGAGAGTTTGCGAGTAGCTAAGGACACCATGAAAATAGGCATGGTTCTAAGCTTCCTCACCGAATAACACCTATCACAAACTCTTGGCTTGTTGCCTGTTGTAAATATGAATGAACGACCTGCCAGAGATTTCTGGGACCGACTGAATAATGTGGCACTCGTTCGCTTTTTATTACTATTTGCATCTGGCTGGGCTTTGGTACAGCTACTAGCGTATTTCGAGACTGTAATTGTCACATTTACCCTAGCAGCAGTTTTGGCATTGTTACTTAACTATCCAGTGCGGTGGTTACAACGGTTTTTGCCGCGCGGTTTAGCTATTGGTTTGGTGTTTATTTCTAGTTTGGTCCTGTTTAGCGGGCTGGCAGTAACGGTAGGTTTTACTTTAGCGTCTCAGGCTCAAGAGTTAGTTGACAGAATTTCGGAAGTTCTTAACTCTTTAATTCCCTTAACTGAACGCATCGAACGGTTTCTGCGCGATCGCAACATTCCAATTCAGCTCAATGAGATTCAAAGACAGTTTCAAACCCAGTTCTTGTCGGAAGTTGGAACAAGTATTGGTTTGGGACTGGCGGCATTAGGCGTATTTTTTTCTAATTTTATTAATTTCATCCTAATTACAGTCGTTGCCTTTTTCATGTTGCTAGATGGCAGGCGGCTTTGGCAATTGTTAATGAAACTGGTGCCTGTTCATCTGCGCTCTCGGTTCACGCTAGTTGTGCAACGTAAGTTCTTAGGTTTTTTTCGTGGCCAGTTTTTGCTCACTGTATTTCTGACCACCACTAGCTTTTTAGTATTTTTAATTTTACAGGTTCCGTTTGCTTTGCTTTTAGCCATGATGGTCGGGATTCTGGATACGATTCCGGGAATTGGAGCGACCTTAGGCGTGGCGTTGGTTTCGCTAATTGTTTTGTCTCAGAGCGCCTGGTTGGCGCTACAAGTCTTAGTGGCTTCAGTTGTTTTGCAACAAGTTCAAGATAACTTCATTGCCCCACGAGTGATGCAAGAGTCACTCAATATCAATCCTGTGATCGTCTTTTTTGCATTGCTAGTAGGAGCAAGAGTGGCAGGTCTGTTAGGAATTTTTTTGGCGATTCCTATTGCTGCTGTTTTAGTGAGCTTATTTGAAATTGATGAAATGAAAGCGGAACCCGCTGAAAAAGTGTTACAGGAGCAAGTGCTCCAAGAAGACACGTTACAAGAAGACACGCTAAAATGAGCCGAGTTTAAGAGGTCGTGGTCAATGTCAGGTTTGGACAGTGTTAGAGCAGATTTAGCAGAGATGCTGGATGAGGCGGAGTGGAACTGGTTGATGCCTCATGCTCAGCGAGATGTGCTGCTGGTTGTGGCTCCAGGATTGAGCTTGTTAGATGTAGGAGTGGCGATCGCCAGTGATAATGTAGCCGAAGTGCAGAGCTGGATTCAGCAGAACTTATTAGCTAAGCCGACTGCAACTCAATTATCTGACTGGAACAGCGATCAGGAGAAACGCTTTAGTGCCTTGATTGTGCGGCCCTACGTTTTAGTTCAAGAGCTATCTGTCCCTTCTGATACTCCTGAAGTTAAGGGAAGTTATTAACCGCTGGCTCAGGAGACTCAGATGTATTGAGGAGCTGACTGAGACGCGAGCCTGTCCGACCTGTCGCAACCCAAAGTATGGCTCTAGCTCCATCTCGCACAGCTTTTTCCAGCGATTCTGGCGATTGTCCAGAAGGGACAGATACCGGCTTAAAATCAATTCCCCGACTACCTAAAACAATTTCACCAATCACTTGGGCTCGGCGCATATGGTAGTCAGAGGTAATCAGGTAAACGCTGTCAATCCCTTCCGCCTTGAATTTATCGACCAAGGTTGTGAAGTTGGTGACAGTATCAACGGCTTCGCGATCGATAATTACGCGATTGGGTGCAATTCCTGCCTCAGCAAAGGCCCACTCTGTATATTCTGGATTGCTGCCACTTGAAATCCAGACTGATATTTGAGGATGTTCCCGCGCAAATTCAGCCGCAAATACTTCCCGCTCCGGAGCACCACCTAGGACTAGCACCGCTTGGGGCTGCCGGAAGTAACTTCTAATTTCTCGGTACCCTAACCACAAGACAGCAGGGAGTAACAGCATCAACCACGGAAATGACTTGCGGCGAGACTGAGACTTTTTTGAGCGTTTACCTTGCTGTGCTCTAGGATAGATAGCTTCCCTCGACTGCATACTTAAAATCGTAAATAGTGTAACCTGGAGCCCCTAGGTCGTTCCTAGCACGACAGCGAGTGATTCCCCAGTAAAAGAGTACCCTCAAATTTAAGCAAACTTGTGGAGAATCGCTCTTTTATGGTGAAATTCTATGCTTTCTGCTAACTCTGACGCACCACTCCTTAGCATGGTTCACCCCCACTAACGAATAGTCAGGAAAAGTAGCTCAATTTCATGGGCGATCGCTGACTGAGACTAGTACCCTGAAGAGACAGTACCCTACAGATTCAGTGGCAGGAATTTAGCCGCATTGGAGGTTCTATGGCCAGCTACTCATTCCCAGATGATTTTACTTGGGGCGTAGCCACTGCCTCTTACCAAATTGAAGGGGCAGTCGCAGAAGATGGCCGAAAACCTAGTGTTTGGGATACCTTCAGTGAGACTTCGGGACGTGTGCTAAACGGAGATACAGGCGAAAGTGCCTGTGAGCATTACCATCGTTACAAAGAAGATATTGCCTTAATGGCCCAATTGGGAATTAAGCATTACCGCTTCAGCATCGCTTGGCCTCGGATTGTGCCGACTGGTATAGGTCCAGTGAACGAAGCAGGCATCGATTTTTACAAGCGTTTAGTTGATTGTCTCCAGGAACATGGCATCACACCTCACGCCACCCTGTTTCATTGGGATAGCCCCCAAGCTTTAGAAGACCGCTATGGCTCTTGGCGGAGCCGAGAAATGGCTCAAGCTTATGCTGACTATGTGAGCGCGGTGGTCAGTCGCTTGGGCGATCGCATTACCCACTGGATGACGATCAACGAGATTTCTTGCTTTACCCATATGGGCTACGCAGCCAATCAAATTCCCGTCCATGCGCCAGGAACGACCGTCAAAACGCTAAAAGAAGTTTGGCAAACCTCTCACCATGCTGTTTTGGCTCACGGATTAGGTTGCCAAGCGATTCGCGCAGCTTCTCCTGGTCCTTGTTCCGTAGCTTTGGTGGACAACTTCACAACCACCGTTCCCTTAATCGAGTCGTCAGAGCACATTGCTGCTGCCCAAAAAGCCTTTGGCTCTCTCATGTCCAACGGTGGAATTATTTTTCCAGTTTTAACTGGAGCATACAACCCAGATTTATTGGAAAAACTCGGTGCTGATGCTCCAGATATTCAAGATGGCGATCTAGAAAATATTCATCAACCTTTAGATGCGATCGGCCTCAATATCTACTTCGGTAGCTACGTCCAAGCGTCTGACAATCAACAAGGGTATGAAGTTCTCGACTTCCCTGTTGGTTATCCTCGGATGCACATGCCATGGCTACATATCGTACCGGAAAGTATTTATTGGAGCATTCGCCACATCAGCGAAACTCTAGGCAGACCTGACTTGCCCGTTTTTATTACCGAGAATGGGTGTGCCGCTCAAGACGAATTGCGACCCGATGGCACTGTGATCGATAGCGATCGCATTATGTATTTGCGT
Organism: Trichocoleus sp. FACHB-46; assembly: GCF_014695385.1. Classification (NCBI taxonomy): domain Bacteria; kingdom Bacillati; phylum Cyanobacteriota; class Cyanophyceae; order Leptolyngbyales; family Trichocoleusaceae; genus Trichocoleus; species Trichocoleus sp. FACHB-46. Next base: position 67,253 of record NZ_JACJOD010000010.1, read on the forward strand.
CAGCACCTCAAGTCGGCTCAGAGAGCGATTAGTGAAGGTTACCCACTTAAAGGTTATTTTCTCTGGACGTTTATGGATAACTTTGAGTGGGCTTGGGGGTACGATCGCCGCTTCGGGATTATTTACACCGACTACCCCACCCAAGCCCGGATTCCTAAGGTTAGCTACCATTGGTATAGCGAGTGTATTCGGCAAAATCGCGTTGTGTAGTCTTCAACCAGGGAAGCAAAACTTCAATGCATGTGACTATTAACAGCAACAAACTTTGCATTGAACTTAACTTCTGGGAAAAACTCTGGGCTTTGCAGTTCAATTACACTTGGCAAATCCCTCTTGATCACATCGAGCGAGTTACCACAACCGCGCCTTCAAGTAATTGGAAAACACTCATCTGGAAAGAAGTAAAGCTACCTGGAACCTTTGTGCCAGGTGTAATTAAAGCTGGGACTTATTACACAGATCAGGGTCGGGAGTTTTGGTATGTCACAGATGACAAAAACTATTTAATTCTCGACCTAAAAAATGAGTTTTACCAAAAAGTGATTTTGACTGTAGAACAAAATCAACTTTTGGCAGAGCAATTGAATTTAGAGCGCTAACGGTTGAGCTTATTTCTCCTAAGTCTTTGATGAGTTCGTTGGCATCGAGCAAGGCAGTAATAGTACAGAGATTACCAATCATGCCTTGGTAATATTTAGCGCATGAAAGCTTTAGAGCTTGTTCTAGCTTGAGTTTGGTTCTCAGCCTCTGGCAGTTTTTGCTTTACACAAACTTCATCAAATATCGCTAAAAATACATCGTTAGTTTAAACAGAGATTAAATAAGTCAAGCCAAATTAAGTAGAGATTAAATTAAAATTAACCTTTGCTTAACCGTTTCTAAGGCTGGAATTTCTGATTAAAGGTTGCTCTTCTACTATGTCTTCTCCTGCATTAGCTTCTATCTAAAGCAGGAAAATATACCTGTTTTGTCCTTGTCTCATTAGGGTGGATGACTTTTTCTGCTAACTTGCTGAGTCCACGCTTCGAAGGTACCGAGCAACCATGATTTCTATCTCCTCTAGAAAAGTTGTTAAATTTCTAGCGTTTGTTGTCCTAGGCTTGCTTTCCTTCAGTCTGTTAGGGCAACTTTCCAAGGTTCTATGGGGTGGCGATCGCCAGTGGATTACGTCGTTGGCTCATGTCTTTGATCTAGATCGAGAAAAAAATCTGCCTAGTTTGTATTCGGCGGCAACGCTATTTATTTGCGCTTTTCTGCTAGCGTTCATTACTTGGGTTAAGCGTCAAAATCGCGATCGCTATGTTTGGCATTGGGGATTTCTGTCTTGTATTTTTCTCTTCCTCAGTGCTGACGAATGGACTAGTATTCATGAAAAAACCATTGAACCGCTTAGAGCTTTGCTCGGTAGCAATGGTGGTGGAGTTCTATACTTTGCTTGGGTCGTTCCCGGTGCCCTTTTTGTGGGCGTTGTCGCGATCGCCTATCTCAAGTTTTTGACCGATTTGCCTCCTCGCACCAAGCGACTGGTTTTGCTCGCGGGCACGCTCTATGTTGCTGGGACTTTAGGCATGGAAATGATAGACGGGGCCTATGCCAACCAGTATGGGACGCGCATTTGGGGGACGCAAGGCTTAAGACTTAGCCTGGAGGCAGGAGTCTATACGCTAATGATGACCTGCGAAGAAGCTCTAGAGATGGTGGGGGTACTAATTTTTATCTATACACTGCTCTCTTACCTGGGGGATTGCATTCAGGAAGTCCGCATTCGGATCGATGCTGACAGAAATCCAGTTTTGTCTGATGTGGTTGTTGGTGCAGCAATGCCGAATAGAGGACGGGCTTAAAGAATCTAGAGGCTTTGTAGGTATCGGTATAGCAACCCAATCACAATTGCGGGTTGTTCCAACTGTGGCAACACGCCTGCATCTGGAATCACTTGAAAAGCTTGCACTGCCTTGGGGTTCAGTTGAGCCAAACGCTGCCCTAGACTAACACTTGTAAATTGGGCTTGCTCCCCCCACACCATACAAGTTGGTACAGTGAGCTGGCCTAAATATTGAGCTAAATCGAAATAGAGATCACCGCGTAAAAAAGCCAGTGCCGCATATTCAGCATTGGGTTGCTGAGCGGAAGCTAAGTAAGCAGCCACCATTTCTGTAGAAACCCGCTCTGGCCGAGCGAAAAGAAATCGCTCCAGAAAGTTCCGTACTGCCACTTCATTTGTCGCTCCTACCGTGTAAATGAGGCTATCCAGTAGGGGCGTGCGGATTAATTGCAGCGGGAGGCGACGGCCTGCGCTTTGCCCAAAGTCATCAAATCCAGCGGGACATACTAGAAAGAGCGATCGCAAGAGATTGGGCTGTTGAATGGCTAAGCGAATCGCGATCGCCCCTGTAAGGGAAGCAGCCACCACACAGACAGGTTGCTCAGATACCTGTTGCAGAAACTCCCCTAAAGTTGTTAAATAATCAGCCACTTGGTAATCTCGCACCGGATGGGCGGATTGTCCCCAACCTATTAAATCTGGCGCAATAATTCGGTGAGTAGTAGCAAAAGCGGCATAAACCTTGGACCACTCATAAGCGGAAGCTCCACCTCCAAAGCTGTGTAAAAAAACGAGTGGTGGTAACTCATCGCTATTGGCTGGAACCCAAGATTCTGGGCTGTGGGATTGAGTGTAGTAGGCGATCGAACCTAAAGAGGTTTGAACTACACCTTGCCGAAAACCCGGAGGTTGAAACTGGAGCATATCTTGTCATGCTTAGTATCTTCACTCCTAAGGATATGAAACAAACTCTCACTCTGATAACGGCGATCGCGCTTTCTCTAGCCAGCACTGTTTCTGTTCGTGCTGCTTTGCCCGATCAAGAAACCTACGATTTTGTTACCGAGCGCTACAGCTTATTGCTAGAAGACACAAGAAGCGGCTGTAGCAACTATGCCAATCCTGCCACTCTGTCTCAAGCATCAGACAACTCACCCCTGCTGACTGTGAGAGTTCTTCAAATGCGCGGAGAAGGTGGCGGTTCCCTGTGTAACGGGGTCTTTGAGTTCAAGCAGTTGAATGTGAATTGCCAAACAGCAGAGGTCATGTACCGTGACCTAATCGGCTCACCTGCTAACTGGACCGAGCAACCCTACCAAAATGAAGATCTGGCGAATAAGGTTTGTTCGCTACTTTAATGAGTGGAGACAAAATTGCTCCATACACTTGAGAGAATTGTTGAAAAAGCAGTATGGCCCCTAGAAACTCCACGTCATGGGATGCAGGCCGATTTCTAAAAACGTTGGCCTACTTTGATGTCATTCCATTTTTTAGTTGCTTACAACGACTGTTCAAAGGCCAGCCTCAGCATCCGATCAATTCCCCAACTGGAGCAAAGCGCATGGGTGTGGTTTTAGTGGCAGGCGCAACCAGCGCTCTGGGGCAGCAAGTCGTTCAGCGGTTACTCGCGCAAGGGTATCAAGTGCGATCGCTAGTACCCGATTTGCAGCGAGGGCAAGCAATGGGAACACAGGCAGATTTGCTTGTGGCCAACTTGACTCAAACCGAAACGCTAACTCCGGAGGCTTTGGGCAATATTGACGCGATCGTTTATTACTCTGCCGCGGTGCCATCTGCTAGCACCAATGCTTCCTATTCAACCGCATCCTTGAGCACGCAAAATTTGGTACAAGCTGCTGCTCCTGTCCTAAGCCAGCCTGGAGAAACAACCTTTTTTGATTTCACTTACCCCTCTACAAGTCTAAAAGAGCTTTGGGGCGCGGTTGACGATGTGGTGATGGGCGGAGTGAGCCAAAGCGAGGTGCACCTCAGCGACAGCAGTGCCTTATTTGTAGGCAATGTCTCAACTGCCAACTCCGGTGGATTTGCTTCCATCCGCACTCGTAACTTCTCATCCGCGATCGCCCTAGGCAATTACCAAGGCATCAAGCTACGAGTCAAGGGTGATGGCAACCGCTATAAGTTTCTGCTGCGAACTGAGGAAAAATGGGATGGTGTCGCTTATTCCCATTCCTTTGATACCGTTTCTGATCAATGGATGGATATTGAAATCCCCTTCAGTGCTTTAGTTCCAGTCTTCCGGGCTAAAACTGTACCTAACGATGGCCCGATCGACCCCAACCGCATCTGCTCCTGCCAGTTCATGCTGAGCAAGTTTGAGTATGACGGAGCCTTGAACCCTCAATTTACTCCTGGCCCCTTTCAGCTCGAAATTGCCTCTGTCAAAGCTTACGGCGGACCTACCCTACCTCAGTTTGTCTTGCTTAGCGTCGCCACCTCTCTCCAGCTCCAGAGTGATTCAACGTCCCTTTCACAAGACGAAGAACGGGTGCGATCGAGTGGCATTCCACACACGATTATTCGTCTCTACCAATCAACAAAATTAACAGGTGATCGCTCTCAAGAGACAGTCAATCCAAAAGATATTGCTGAGTTGTGCGTACAGGTTTTAGCACAACCCGAAGCTTGCAATCGTACTTTTGAAAAAGCGGTGAATTGAGGGTGATATTGAGAGAGCGATCGCTCCTCAAACAGGTAAGGTAGGGATCAGAATCCATTGATTAAAGCATCCTGAACCCTAATGCAACCCCTGCCAGAGCTGACAGTTGAAGCAGCGCACAAAATCCTTCAAACCTTTACTTGTATCGAGCAAGACGCTACCGAGTCCCTACCCTCAAATGCTCTAGTTCGGCAAGCACTCCTATTCGTGACGAATCTTTGCGACTATCAGATGTTCGGTATTTGTGCTGATACCCTGACTCAGGGTTTAGCCGCTCTCAAGAGTTATTTGCCAGCCTTGGGCTACAACGCAGACGAAGTAACAGTGGACTCGATCGAGGGGCCAACTTACATCAAATTCAACTCTAAAACAGGCTTATGCTATGCCAGCCCTTACCCAGGCTCTCATCGCGGAGTTTTGGTTTCCTGCCAGTCGGCTCTGAGTAATGGCATCAATGAAACCTATGGGCACTTACCCTTAGATTTATTCCTAGAAGCTGCGTGAGTTTCTAAAGTATCGCTTTACGCAAAGCCCGACGCTGCTCCATTGAAAGCGCTGCTACCACCTGCCCAGGGTCAGAAGATTCAAACAACTTCACTAGATCCCAGAGTTCTCCATCTTCATCTTGAGAACTAAGGGGAGCTAAGACTTCATCAGCTTCAGGATGGCGACACACGCCTCCATCGCAATTAAGCCCTAACTGATGCCAGTAATGAGTCGGAACGCCCCAACCCCGCTGACCAAAATGCTCGTGATTCAACAATTGAGATTCTAAATATGCCTTGGGAGACGCATAATACTTCTGCTCCCGTGGGTAAGGCACAGTGAAGCAGCCAAAAGCCTTCCGATACTCTTCTGAATCAAGTATGGTGGTCACGAACTGACCCACTCCTTGCTTCATCAAAATATCGCAATAAAGTTGGATTTCTTCTTGATTCATGGGAGCGCGGCCCATGAACTTTTTGAAGCACCAATCTAAGAACTTGAGATTAGAAGCGTGGTGATAAAAAGCTTGCAGAAAAACTTCTGAATGACCTAATTCTTTGAGAAACCGTCTCACTCCAATTTTATCTTTCAAGAAATTTTTCTCAATTTGAGCCAGACTCTGACGCTCGTAGGCATAGGGTTGTCGCTCTAGCACTTGGCGATAAATTTGAGTCAAAGCAAAGCGACGCTCTTCTTGGGAAGAGTGGCGGCTGACTGTAATCGGCTGAACTTGGTTCATTGTGGGTTTCCCGTAAAGGTATTGAGGTGAAATACCTGAATCGGGCATATGGAGTTAGGAAAGCTTTGTGGTTAAGCGTGGGACTGAAGTGATTGCAGCACAATATCGAGGTAGGGGCGTACCAAACTACCACTAGCAGGAGACAAACCGCTAGTAATGGCTTCTTGTAAAGCGCGATAGGCGATCATGCATTGGCTAGTTTTGCGGTGGGCTAGCAAAATTGTGTCGAGCCAAGACATCATTTGTTCTTTAAAGAAAACTTCATCGTCTCGCAGAATTGAGACAGCAATATAGCGCAAAACCTCGGTCATGTCGTACTTACAGCGCTGACCATGTTGCTGAATAATTTCTGGGTAAGCTTGAGCTAACTTACGCAGGGATTGTAGAACCAGCTTGTCGCTTTGATCGCGCAACTGCTGATAGGTTTCTAAACGGACTTTGTAACTTTGGAGATATTGTTCTAGCGGGTCCAACTCGCGAGAGCTGAGATAGCGACCATCCGCTTCCAAAATATTTTTTTCAAGCGTGTGATTGAGAGTATGCATCATGGTTCGGCGCTGAACTAAGTCACTTTAGAAGCACTGCTTCTTCAGACTGCCCTGCCACAATAACTAGCTCAACAGATTGCAGTGATTCTTAATACAATCTTTTTGCCGCTTGTACATAGTGCAAGAATTACGGGTTGAGAGGTTAGCCTGCATCAAGAGACCATGCAGGTTTACTGAAGAACAAGTTAGCCTAGGGGTAGGTAAGTGCTTGGAATCAACCATCAACAGACAGGTCAGCCAAAGCAATGAATTGGATTTTAAGTTTAGTTGGAAAAGCCCTTGGGATCGCATTGCTCTTTAGCGGTGGCACCGTTTCTACTGCCATCTTGTTAGGTATTGCTGCGAGTCATGCTACAGGGGGGATTCTAGCGCTGCTCTCTATGTTGCTGGTTTTCTTTGGCTTAGCACCTGCCTTGATTGGCGCTGGCTTGCTGTTTCTAGGGGTATCGGCGAAACGACGGCTGATCCGAGAGCGATTTTTTCAAACTTTGCACATTAAGCAAGGCCGATTATCTTTGTTAGATTTTTCAGCGGCAGCTCGTTTGGAACCTGCGATCGCTCGTCGGCATTTAGACGGCTGGGCTAAAGAATTTGATGCGACGTTTGAAGTGAGTGACGAAGGCGAAATCTACTATGTATTTGGTGGCGTTTCACCCTCGTTCTATAACCGTGACCCGCTCCCTTCGCTCAATTACTGGGTTCGTCGGCTAGAAGAAATTTTCTAGACCTGAAATTGGCCTAACGCTGGCTCAGAAGTTTTAGTGCTTGGGTTCGTGGCCGTATCTCTAACAGGCCCCTATGCATTGAAATATCCTGGGCTGGCAATTAGATAAACTTATCTAGTCACCACCTAAAAGAAAAATGTTTTTCTAGGCTGTAAGTTGCTTGGGATCATTTACTTGTAAGCCTTTTAGGCAAGCCTAGCTGGAGACTTTTAAGTCAGCGATCGCATCTTTGGGCCTTATGGGTTAATATCTTTAACTAAGCCCAAGGTTACAAATTGATTGCTGTGTTCTTCATATTTTGTTACAAAAGGTGAAGAGCTGTTTCAATTGAGAACCTGCATGTTTGGCGGTCTTTCTGGTTTGACAACTCCTCCCGGCTCAGGCACCGACTTTGGTGAGCGTATGCTCAACACGGTTGCCAGCCAAAGTATTCGTCATCTGTTTACCCAGAGCGAATCAGTGGAGGTTGCTGTCCGTTGCTTCCCTTCCAGCAAACTCCTCCAGGGCAGCATTGACAGCTTCAAGATGAGCGGTCGTGGCCTCATCATCCGTAAGGATTTTTGGGTCGAGGAAATGTCATTTGAAACGGATGCAGTTTCAATTGATTTTGGGTCAATTTTGGGTGGCAAAATCCGTTTAAAGCAGTCAACCCAAGCTGTGGCTCAAGTCACCTTGACCGAAGACGGCATCAACCAAGCGTTTCAGTCTGAGCTGGTACAAAAGCGTCTGCAAAATCTCACGATGCCGGAATTAACCAACCTGTCTGGGGGAGAGCCAGTTTCATTTCGGGAAGTGCAGCTACAATTGCTGCCCGATAATCAAGTCAAAATCTTGGCTAAAACTGATTTACCTAACTGTGATGCTGTTCCAGTTAGTATGACTGCGACCCTTGATGTGGAAAGACGACGACGGATTTTGTTTCAAAATTCTCAGTTTGAGCCAGAGGCGGTGGATGAATCCTTACGCGCTATCTCTGAAATTTTGACTAAAGCCTTTGCTCAAGTGCTGAATGAAATGGTTGATCTCGATCGCTTCAACTTAGATGGAGTGATGATGCGGATCAATCGTTTGGAGACTCAAGGTAAAAAGCTGATTTTTAGTGGTTATGCTCAGATCGATCGCTTCCCAGGCAACGGTTAGTTGCTTTTGAATTGGGAGCCTAGAGGTGAGCGATCGCGTCTCGAACTCAAGTCTGAACTGGTAAGCTGTTCAAGGTGAACTTGTTTCTCTTCTTGAAGCTGATCTAGCATGGCATTCGCGAACTTATTTATCTTAGGCGGCGTTGTAATGTGGCCATTGTTGGGATTTTCGATCCTGGCAGTGGCTTTGATTTTGGAGCGAGCTGCCTTTTGGTTCCGGATTACCCAACGGCAAGACCGTGTAGTGCGCGAAGCGCTGAGCTTATACAAGCGCAGTCCTCAAGCGGCATTTCAGAGACTAGAGCAGAATGCTGATCTGCCCATCACTCGCATTTTTTTGACTGCGATGGAACTAGAGCAGCCCTCACCAGAGGAATTTCGCTTGGCTTTAGAAAGTGCGGCCCAAGCGGAGCTGCCCTTGCTCAAGCGCTTTAATACCATCTTTGAGACGATCATTAGCATTGCACCCCTCCTAGGCCTGCTGGGGACCATTTTGGGCTTGATTGGCTCTTTTGCCTCGTTGCGGGTCGGAGATTTGGGGGGTACTAATGCCACTGGGGTAACGGCTGGCATTAGTGAAGCCTTGATTTCTACTGCCTCTGGATTAATTGTGGCTATCTTTACGCTGCTATTTGCCAATACGTTCCGAGGGTTATATCAACGGCAAATTGCGCTCATTCAAGAATACGGCGGGCAGTTGGAATTGTTGTATCGCCGCCGCTATGAGCGAGATGACTTGCCCTATGCTTCTTCTTGAGCTGCGATCGCTCCACTGTTAAAGCTTGAGAACAGAATTTAGCAGGAGTAGGGGGATTCACCTTGGAGATGTCTAAACTTCCGTAGGTTTAGAGGTGGGCGGCCAACTGACCTCGCCTTTCGGTAACTGGGCTTGCAGATGTACGGTGAAAACGGTGCCTACTCCGACTTGAGATTTGAAGCTGATACTGCCGTCATGCATTTCAACGAGCTGGCGTGTCAAAGCTAGTCCTAACCCAGTTCCTTCGTGCTTACGGTTTAAGGCGCTGTCAATTTGCTGAAAAGCTTCAAACAGCAAGTGATGCTTGTCTGCCGCAATGCCAATGCCTGTATCTTCTACCTCGATGGTGACTATATTGCCATCGCACCGCAGCCGCAACCAAACTTGGCCGCCTACAGGGGTGAACTTAATAGCATTCGATAACAGATTCAAGAGAATTTGTTTAACTCTGCGCTGATCTCCTACAAAGCGATCGCATTTTTGTAGACCTACTAAATCAGTCGTCAAAACTAATTTTTGGCCATGTGCCTTTTCACTCAAGGAGGCAACACTTTGTTCGGCCACTTCTTGCAGAGAAAATCGACTGATTTGTAGGGAAGCTTTGCCCGCTTCAATCTTGGATAAATCTAAAATATCGTTAATTAATTGAAGTAAATGAGTGCCGCTGTTGTGAATAATGCCTAGATACTCACTTTGCTTAGGAGTTAACGAACCAAAGAGTCGATTCAGCAGTGCAGAAGACATGCCAATGACTGAAGTGAGAGGCGTACGCAGCTCGTGGCTCATGGTCGCTAAAAATTCGCTCTTAGCTTGACTGGCTTTACAAGCAGCAGTTAAAGCGTCTTGAAGCTGCTCGGTTCGCTCCGATAGCGCTTGGCGAGTTTCAATCAGCTCGGTGATGTCCCGTGAAGTACCAAGTAGGCCATAAACTTCGCCATCTGGTTTTTTGAGCGGCACTTTGAAGGTGTCTAGATGACGCATCCCGCTTGGAAAGACAATGGTTTCTTGCGTGTGCAACGTCTGACCCGATTGAAATACTTGCAAATTTTGTTCAGCAAAATGGTTGAGCAAGTTGCTAGGTAGACAACCAAAAATTGATTGGCCTTGAATATTTTGGCGGTCTTCGTAACCAATGGACTTGGCAAATGCGTGATTGCAAAACGATAAAGTCATGCCCTCTCGATGCATGACAAAAATGTGATCGGGTAGAGCATCAAAGAAGTATTCTAGCTCTGCGGTTCGTTGGGCAACCTGCGCTTCTAAAGTTTGGTTGTGTTGCTGAATCTGTTGGTAAAGGGTGGCTTGGTGAATGGCGATCGCTAGTTGATCCGCCACGGTCGTTAGCAGTTCCACTTCTGACTCATGCCAGTAGCGTGGGTAGTGGTCCTGGCGGAACGAAATGCAGCCCCAGAGCTTTTGGTGATAATGAATCGGCACCATTAACCAAGCTCCGGAAACCTGACTCGGTGGCTTTTCTGGATGCCAGGGTCGGAGGGTACGGGCGTCGCTGACTTGTACCGTTTGCAGGTTACGTAGGCGAGCGGAGTGAGGATGAATGGGGGCAAAAACCGTGGCATCCACGGTGGAGGATGCTTCTGGCTGCAACCGATACTCCGTTTGCACTTGCCAGTCTTGAGGGTCTTCAAGATATTGAAAAATGCTACAGCAATCAACTACCACCAGTTGCCCCAACTCCATCACTACTGTTTCAAAAATATGAGACAGGTCTAGTGAGGCTCGAATTTGGGCTACGAGGCGATTGACCAGAGCCGCTCGTTGTACTCGTTCTTCGGCTTGTTGGTAAACCAAAGCTTGATAGAGCACTTGCTCAATTTGGTGGATCACCATGTGGAGCAAATACATTTCTTCGGGTTGCCAAATGCGATCGCGCTCCCATTGCTCAATGCAAAGAAACCCTCCTACCCATTTATCAGCATGCTTCGGGTGAGATTGGGTCCAACTGGAGAGCGCTGCTCTGGCAACTCCAGACTCGCGAATTTCCGTATGCTCCGCTAGCAGAGGAAATTCATCAGATACCCAAGTGCTCAGGTGGTGATGCTTGTGAATGAGCTGCTCTACGGTTGCCCAAGCAGGATAATGGGTGTGGCGGTCCCCAGTCAGCAGTTCGGGCGATCGCGCGATCGCACCCCAGATAACACGCTGATCTTTAGCGCTATAAAAAGCAATCAGGCAACGACTGACATTAAAAATTGTCCGAATTACTTCAGCAGAGCGGCGCAGAATCGTTTGCGGCTCTAAGGAACTACTACTGACATGCAACAGTTCATGCAGAAGTTTTTCCTGCTGCAACCAATGAGGTTGTTGATAGATAGTTTTGGTATTGGGCCGAGCCGCCACAGCTTGGGAGTTTGGACTCATGCTGTGATTAGTTGGGGTTAGTGCTTGAGGCTTTGCACCATTCGCTTCTAGGGCCATCAGCAGCCTTAATGTAATCTCACTTTGCAACTCTGGGGCATTGCTCTGGGCTACCCAGCTAGCGATCGCTGTCTCAAAAGCAGGTGCGATCGCCGCTACAGTCGAGGTCTGGGGTTGTAAATGGGCACAAAACTTGCTGATCTCACTTGAGTCGTAAATCAGCTCAATTTGATACAAAGGCTCTAAGTCTGCGCGGTTAGCTTCTAAAGGTAGAGAACAGCCTGCTTGAAACAAAATGCTGAAGCGATCGCTGATACCCAAGATGAAAACTAACGGGGTCTGAGAGGGCGACTGACGAGTTTCGAGGTGAGTTGGTAAGCGCTCTAAGTCTAAGTGGCAGGCAAGCCAACCATTGGAGCCTTCCTCTCCACTGACCCAGGTTGATTGAGGCTGGCTTCTGCCTTCTGGCTTGAACTTAAAATAGCTATTGGGGTGGGTTGCAGGAGGTTGTAGCAAGCTTAGTTCAGCGCCAGTTTTTAGCTCCAAACCTAGCTGGCAGGGTGTTACTTGAGGATTTTGAGAACTAAAAAGCACCAGGTGCAGATCCGGTAACGCTGTTAAAAACTCCAGCAATGCGGAGCCCAAGGCCACACAGGAAGACTGTTTCAACGCACACTTATTATTCATTGTAAAAACAACATAGCCTGTGTCTAAAATGGGCAACCTGATGGAGATGCTGACGATAAAGATGACTCATAAAATCTTGCGGTTAGAGTAGCAGGGAGATAAAACTCACTGGTTGGGCTACTCTAAACTCGGTAGATTCTTAAACTTAATCAATAGCGTTATAGGGTAGGCAGGCTCAGCTTTAATCTAAAGTTTTCCCGCCATAGGTGATGTATCAATTTATATCAAGCTCTAACCCAATGCTGTTTGTAACTTTTTGACCCGCGTTTCTCCTGTAGAAATTGTTCCCTATAACTAGAGAGATACAACGCCTACCAGTAGAAGGACTCAAGCTGAATTGAGTTTGGGGTAAAAGTTTGAGAGCGAAGACTCGATCTCTGAAGGGTAGATAAGCCAGGCTCGTTTCACAGGTTGGATCAGAGTTTTTACTAGAGGCGACAATTCACTAATTTCTTGCAATCCAGCGGCGCTTTGTAACCTAATGCCCCGTTGGTAGATAGTGTAACCACGGCTACAGGCAACACGAATTCCAGCATAGTGAGTTGCGCTAAAACCGGCTTGAGCTAGCCGAATCGATACTTGCTGCATCAAATGTTCTTGCTCATTTACATTCAAGCTAGAAATATCTAGAGCTTTCAAGAGATCGCGATCGAGAAAACGGCGACACAAATCTACCAACACTGGATCGGCGCAGTGCTGCCAACGCTGCAAGTGGTAAGTCAGCACACCATCATCGGCTGCCAGGTAATGCGCCAGCGGTAACAGCTTCACTGGAGCCCCTGAGAGAGAACTACCTTCTCCAGGAAGCTTTGATTGAGTTAGCCAAGCCGTGACCGTATCATCTGCTTCAATACCACCTAAAGCAAATTGCTCACAGGCGCGTCTAAAAGCTTGCTCCAATACCCAAGTTGCGGCGATATTTTTGGGATGGTTGTAAACCTGGGCGTACATGAAATAGCGCACGATCAAATAATGCTCGATCGCAGCCATGCCTTTACGAGCGACTACCAACTGCTGGCTTACCGGGTCGTAGCTCAGCGCCATCAAAATCCGATCGAGGTCGAGCTTGCCGTAGGAAGCGCCTGTGAAGTAACTATCCCGCATTAGGTAGTCGAGGCGATCGCAGTCAAGCTGACTGGACACTAACTGCCAGACAAAGGGAACCGGATATTTCTTTAAGTAGACCTGCTCCAAGCTGTCCACCAAGCTAGGATCAAAGGAGTCTAAAAGTTGACGAACGGGCGCAGATTCTCGCAGAATCCGCCTGGTCCAAGCTTCATGATGATTACCAAAAATCTCTTCGCTCGTATGGCTAAATGGTCCATGCCCAATGTCATGTAGCAGAGCTGCACACAAAACAATGGGGCGGTGCGGCTGCACCTGGGGGTAACGTTTGGCAATGCGATCAAACACCCGCCGCGCGATCGCCATCACGCCCAAAGAATGGGTAAAGCGAGAACCTTCTGCTCCGTGAAAGGTAAGGCTAGCAGGACCGAGCTGACGAATACGCCGCAACCGCTGAAAGGCAGGCGTATCGATTAGGCGAATCAGTAAAGCTTCGGTTGGATCACTGTTATCCAACGCGATCGCCCCATGCAAGGGGTCATGATACGTGCGACTGGAATTAGGCAGCACCCGCTAGCACAGAAGGCTGGGTGAGTAACTCGACCGCTGCTTGATACTGTTGGTCCTGCTCCGTAGCAACTTGCTCTCGGGTAATGGCTTCTAAAGGTACCAGGCGATCGGGCGTGATGCCTAGCTTATTGATGTCATGGTGGTTGGGAGTTTCATACTTCGCCACCGTTACCGCTAAGCCAGAACCATCTGAGAGTTCAAAGAGTGACTGAATTAAACCTTTGCCAAACGTTTTTTCGCCGACTAACTCAGCGCGGCCATTGTCCTGCAACGCCCCTGCTAGAATCTCACTTGCGCTCGCGGTACCTTGATTCACCAACACGACCAGCGGATCTTGGGTCAGGGCGGGGCCGTTCGCTTCAAAACTGTCCTGGATGCCTTGGCGATTCACAGTGTAGACAATAGTGCCGGAGTCTAGCCACAAACGGGCAATTTCCACCCCAGCTTGCAGCAGGCCGCCAGGATTATTGCGGAGGTCGAGAATGTAGCCCTCGGCTCCTTGATTCTCTAGGCGATGCACAGCTTTGGCTAGCTCAACGGTGGCATTGGCGTTGAACTGATTCAGGCGAATATAACCAATGGTGGGGCGGTCATGAAACTCACGCAACTGGGCATAAACCGGATTAATCGCAATGCGATCGCGCACCACCTGAATATCTAACTCAGGCTCTCCTTCTCGGGCCACAGTCAAAACCACACGACTGCCAATGGGACCGCGCATTTTCTCGGCAGCTTCATCCAAAGTCAACTTAGCCGTAGGAACGCCATCAATGCGCGAGATGCGGTCGGCAGGGCGGATGCCAGCTTGCTCGGCTGGAGAACTTTCAAGCGGCGCAATAACTTTTAACTCACTCGTCTCTGAATCGAGCGCAATCTGCAAGCCTACTCCAGTTAACTCGCCAGAAGTATTAGTTTGTAAGCTGCGGTACTGATCGGGGCGCAACAGCCGCGTGAAGGGGTCGTTCAAGCTAGCCAGCATTTGCTGAATCGTTTCATAGGCAGCTTCTCGGTTATTGAGTGGACGGCTGAGGACTTGCTGACGTAGCGATCGCCAGTTTTGATGATTGAAAGACTCATCGACATAAGAGCGATTGACGATCCGCCAAACTTCATTCACCAACCGCTGCTCCTCTGTGAAAGCCCAAGCTGGAGTAGACCAGCTCAAAGCCACCACAATCGGCAATATCAGCAATAACCCAACCCTAGCGATCCACTTTTTTTGCATGACACCGAATCTTAGTTCACTAGATCCCTAACTTCTTGAGTTGCCCCAGCATGAAATCCTCTTCTGGTCTATGTTACATTTTTTGTAGACTCCTGTGAGTTAGCCCATCCATTTAGGCCAAATTAGCTCAAAGAATTGCCGTCTGAGTCCCTGTTGGAGAAGCTTCACTCAAGCAACGAGCTAATAGAAGTTCAGTAGGTAATCTGCAAGCTTTTTGACAGCGTACTAGGATGGATAGAACATTTGAACTCAATAAGCTCAGACTAGATCAGACCAGAATCTAGCTCTCTAAACTTGTTGAGAGTCTCTTAGAGAACTCTTTGGATCAGTAGCTTACTCCAGCCGACCCCCCAAGATTCTCCTTCTTCTGAGAGACTAGAAAGGTCACAAACAGCAATACATTTTCAGGAATTCTTGCTTCATGTTTACCAAGCAGGTAACCGACTCAAAAGTCTACAACTGGTTTGAGGAACGTCTGGAAATCCAGGGACTCGCTGATGATGTCAGCAGCAAATATGTGCCTCCCCACGTCAACATCTTCTATTGTCTAGGTGGCATTACCCTGACTTGCTTCCTAATCCAGTTTGCAACTGGGTTTGCAATGACGTTTTACTACAAGCCAACCGTAACTGATGCTTTTGCGTCAGTTCAGTACCTGATGACAGAGGTCAACTTTGGTTGGCTCATCCGTTCCATCCACCGCTGGTCTGCCAGCATGATGGTGCTGATGATGATTTTGCACGTCTTCCGGGTTTACCTCACCGGTGGTTTCAAAAAGCCTCGTGAGTTGACTTGGGTAACAGGTGTAATTTTGGCCGTAATCACCGTTTCCTTTGGTGTAACTGGCTACTCACTGCCTTGGGACCAAGTCGGTTATTGGGCTGTCAAGATCGTTTCTGGTGTTCCTGAAGCAATCCCAGTCGTAGGCCCCTTTATCGTTGAATTACTTCGCGGTAGTAGCAGTGTGGGTCAAGCAACTTTGACTCGCTATTATAGCTTGCACACCTTCGTTCTGCCTTGGTTGATTGCAGTCTTTATGCTGCTGCACTTCCTCATGATTCGTAAGCAAGGCATTTCCGGTCCTTTGTAAGCAATTCCCTGTAAGCAGCCCATAGGCAGTCTTCACAGTTTGCTCAGAGCACTTATACTAGGCTATTACATCTAGCTCAAGTCTAATTGCTGTCTCGTTCTCTACCTGCTGACTTCAGAATAAAGGAGAGCACTTTTACATCATGGCAACGATTAAAAAACCGGATCTCAGCGATCCACAGCTTCGCGCCAAACTTGCCAAGGGGATGGGCCATAACTACTATGGTGAACCCGCTTGGCCTAATGACCTGCTTTACATCTTCCCAGTTGTAATTGCGGGCACGATCGCTCTTTGCGTCGGTTTGGCAGTTCTAGACCCAGCTTTGGTGGGTGAGCCTGCTAATCCCTTTGCCACTCCCTTGGAAATTTTGCCTGAGTGGTATCTCTACCCTGTCTTCCAAATCCTGCGCATTCTTCCTAACAAGTTGTTGGGGATTGTGTGCATGGGTGCAATTCCTCTAGGTCTAATGCTTGTTCCTTTCATTGAGAACGTGAACAAGTTCCAAAACCCCTTCCGTCGTCCAGTGGCTACCACCCTCTTTTTGTTTGGGACTCTGGTAACTCTGTGGTTGGGAATTGGTGCAACTTTCCCTATCGACAAGTCCCTGACTTTGGGTCTGTTCTAAGAGAGCTGAAGAGTTCAACTCAACGCCTGTTTGTGCTTCCGTAGTGCCAATTGTTGTACTACGGAAGCACTTAAGCAGGCGTTAGTTTTTATGTAAAGCTTTATGCTGAGTCCTAGCCCCGATTCGCAAAGATTAGATTAATCTGCTGGCTGTCGCTCCCATTTCTACCTGTTCTTTGTTAGGATTTGGCAGCAATCTTAAGTTATTACAAAATACTAAGCGAACTGATTATTAATAACCATCAATTGTTCTAGGCTCCTAGCCCTAAAAATTTGGGTGCAAAAACTGCAAATATTTCTGGGGAGCGGAGTAATTTGCTCCGGTAATAATCGATGACTGGAACTTACCATTCACCTGATGTACTAGCAGTCAAGCGTGAAGTTAGAGCTACAAAATTGGACCCTATTACGACTAAAAGTGCTCGTCACGTATTTGTGTTCTTAGAGATTTTTGCCTGCGAAGGTGGCATCCAATCCTACGTCAAAGATGTATTGAAATCTTACGTAACTTTGGTGGAGCTAGCAGACGGAAAAATCGCTGTCCCTTACAAAGCAGATGTATTTCTACTGCGGGATGGGCCAGAATGCCA
This sequence comes from Trichocoleus sp. FACHB-46, assembly GCF_014695385.1. NCBI lineage: Bacteria > Bacillati > Cyanobacteriota > Cyanophyceae > Leptolyngbyales > Trichocoleusaceae > Trichocoleus > Trichocoleus sp. FACHB-46. The sequence continues at coordinate 84,379 of NZ_JACJOD010000010.1, forward strand.
CAATCCCTTAGAATCTAGTCCGATCAATTTTCACTATTTCAAAACTCGTCCCCCTGCTCTAGGACGCCTTAAATTAGCTGCTCAGTTGTTGGCTTCTCTACTGCGCGATCGCCCTGAGCGAGTTTTTTGCGGCCATATCAACCTCGCCCCCATGATCCAGGCGCTATGTCAACCGCTAGGGATTCCTTACACTGTCTTGACCTATGGCAAAGAATTTTGGGTCAAGTTGCCACAGCATGAGCAAAAGGCTCTCCAGCAGGCAGCCAGTATTTGGACGATTAGCCGCTATAGCCGCGATCGTGCCTGTGAGGTCAATGGACTAGACGCGCAGCGAGTCAAGTTGCTTCCCTGTATTGTTGATGGCGATGCCTTTACCCCTGGCCCTAAAAACCCAGCTTTAGTCGAAAAGTATGCTTTAGCTGGAGCCAAAGTGCTGATGACTGTGGCTCGACTTTGGGGAGGGGACCGATATAAAGGGGTGGATGTAACGATTCAAGCTCTGCCTGCGATCGCTCAAGCTTTTCCGCAGGTGAAGTATTTAGTGATTGGTCGAGGTGATGACCAGCCCCGATTGGCCCAATTAGCTCAAGATTTAGGGGTGGCGGATCGGGTCGTGTTTGCGGGCTTTGTGCCGACTGAAGAGCTAGTTGAGCATTACCGCTTAGCTAATGCCTACGTCATGCCGTCCCAGGAAGGCTTTGGCATAGTCTACCTAGAGGCGATGGCTTGTGGCGTGCCTGTGGTGGCAGGAGATGCAGACGGTTCCGCCGATCCGCTACAAGATGGCAAACTCGGCTGGCAAGTGCCTCGGCGTGACTCAGAGGCAGTAGCTGCGGCCTGTATTGAAATTTTACGCAACACTGAGGATGCTGTGGGTAAACCAAGCGATCGCCGCTGTGACGGAGCTTGGTTGCGCCAGGAAGCTTTATCTTTGTTTGGTGCTGAGGCGCTGACCCAGCAATTAAAACAATTACTGAGTTCGACCATAGAGGAGTCAACAAAGCTATCCTAAAAAAAGCAAGAATTTGTTGCCTCTAGGAGCTTGCTGTGAATCAAGACAGCCTCAGAAGTTTTCAGTTAACCCTCGCTGGTGCAAGTCGCTGGCTTATGTTCCTAGCTTTGCTCTGGCTGCTAGGATTAGCGGGTTTGGGCTGGCTGGTTAAGTCATTTCTGCTTGTGGTTGGTTTTATTTGTTTAGCGCCAATCATTGCGTTTTTAGGCTTTCGCTGGTGGCTGAAGCGCAACTTAGTCCAAGCTCAATGCCCCGTTTGTGGCTCTGAGGTGGCGGGCATCAACCAGACCCAGATTGAGTGTGCTAGTTGTGGGGAAGCACTTAAGGTAGAGAAAGGCCATTTAAGCCGTCTGACGCCACCCGGAACCATTGATGTGCAAGCTATTGAAGTGCCAGCCCAACCGATTGACCGTTAGCTGGACATTTTTCCAACGCGATCGCCTAACTACCCATCTCAATTAAAAAAGTGGACAGTTCTGAAAGAAGAACCATCCACTTTTTTGTTTAAGTCACTAGCGGTTTAGGCTTTTGTTAGTTGGGAGCCTGAGAAATGGAAAGTCGGTAAGCATGCTGTCCTTGGCCGCGATCGCCAACGTAGACAGAGTAGGTGCCAGGAGACCAAAAACCTGAGATTTGCGCTGGCTTCTGGGAATAAGTATCTGCTAAAGAACAGAATCGTCCCCCCGGACCATCAATCAACAAGGTGGGTTGTCCTTCACTTTGCACTGCAAAACGCAGGTAAGGAACAGCCTGGGTCACTTGAATTACCTGACTGGGGGTATTACTGACATAGCCACAATCGCTACTTTTAGCTCCGCCCGATGTGCCTGTTAGCACTTGAGGGTCAGGCTGAAACCCGGGAGCAACAGGTAAAGGTTTACTCTGAGCTGAACCAGCAACTGTCAAAGCCACCACCAGGGCTGTAGGAACAGCAAGCCAATATTTGTACGTCTTCATCTTGCTCACCCCTCAAAAAGTGCGGAGTGCTCCTAATTCCAGTATCCGCAATTTCCGGCGAATTGCGGAACTGTATGTTCATGTTTCTAGATTGTCACAGAACTTTTTATTGCTGAGGCAGCTAAAGCCCTACACAACCAATTACCAATTAATTAGGTGGAGTGGCGATACTGTTCTAGTAGCTGCGGAATGTGGTCATAACCATCGACCCCGATCACGGAAGCAATTTGACGGCGATATTGTTCTAAAGCTGCTTGAAACCCTGCTTCCCCCATTTGCCCCTGCAAAATCATTAGTAGCCCTGCGGGTTGCCGCCACTCACTAGAAGCAATTTGCTCTAGAAGATACATGCCCAAACAGCCACTATAAACAGATTTTTCCAGGTTTTGTAGACGGTAGTAGGCTTCGGCTAAGTGAGCTAAGTTGCGAGCTTGTAAATAGACATCACCAGAAAACTGCGCCGCTTGAATACCACCTTCTAAATAAGCGATCGCTATTTGTGATTGATCTAAGACAATATGAGCGATCCCCAAGCTGCTGAGACAGAGGGCTTGGCTTTGGCGATCGCCTAACCGTTCAGATAATTTCAAGCCTTGCTGTAAATAATCAATCGCACTTTCGTAGGTTTCAGGTTCAACTTGTTCTAGCTGCTGCGCTTGTAGCACTTCGCTGTAACCCAAGTTAGCTAAAGCATTCGCCTCACCCAAGCGATCCCCAGCCTGACGACTCAGAATCAAGGCCCGCTGACTGTAGTTGATCGCTTCGGCATAATTTTTCTCCGATACGCAAGCCCGACTGAGGTGATTGAAGTTGGCGATTTCACAGGGGCGATCGCCTGCTGTCCGCGCCAGCTCCAAAGCTTGTTGATGAAAATTTTGCGCCCGGTCATATTGGCCCTGCGCCCGGAAAGAATAGCCGAGTAAGGTCAGGATTCTGGCTTTTTCCTGAGTGCCTTCGGCTCGCCGTAATGGTTCATCTAGGTAGTTCAGGGCATCTCGTAAATAGTTGCCAGCAAAGGAAGCAAAAATGCCACCGTAAAGCGGAAAGTACTCGCGTTGCGCAAAGGTTCGCAGGATTTGCAGTGTGCTCTGAAAGGCTGCATTGGCAAAGCGATCGCCTAAACCCACGCCCATTTGGGACCACAGGACGGCAAATGCTAGAAACGTCGAGATGGAGAGCTTAGAGCCGACTTTGGAATCGTAGACCAACTTGTCAAACCAGGTCACCAAACCTTGCTGTAAGCCGCGCAGAATCACCGTGAGTTCAACCCAATCTTCGAGGTCCACAGTTTGATGTCTCCCCCACTCAGCCGCCGATTGCTCATGAGCGAGGGCTTGGAATAAAGATTGAGGCATGGGACTGCCAACTTGTTTAGCCCACAGTGCCCAAGGACCACGCTGACCCGGCACACCTTCAAACCCTAACTGCCCTTGGTTTTGGTCGTAAATCCAGCCCACCAAATGGTCTTCTAAACGACGCCAGGCGGCAATTCCGCGCCCAATGCCTGTCGCTAGTTGCTCAATCTGCTGCTGAGAGTCAGTCTCGGTGATGGTAGCGGCTTGCTGCTGTAACGCTTTAGCAAGCTGTTGCCACTGCTGTAGCGTCACGATTTGCCCCCGATTGGGATCGGTGACTTGAATCAAGGTTGTTAAGCGCTGCTCAGGCTCAGCCGCTACGACTTGACGCACTGCGGTCGTGAGCATTTCTGTCGCTTGGTTTTGCTCTTGCCAACGTTCCCACTCACCTTGGATCGTTTGTAAGGCTCTCAGGACACGGTTGGCCTTAGCGAGTTTTAGCTCATCGGTTTGGATTTCGACTTGGCGTTGAGCGGCAGTGAGGCGATCGCCCAAACAACGCTCAAAGATCTCCCCCGTCCCGGCACTCACCTCTTGCAATAACATTTGGTAAACCTGCTCTTTAGAGCGGATTTTGCCCTTGAGTGTGGTTTCGACAATGCGATCGATGAGTTCTAGATAGCGACTAGCTAGTGGAGTAGCACCACTCACAGGATCAGCCATAGAATTTAAACGCTTTTAGAGAATTTTTAGTTACCTTACCGAGAGTCTAGCTAAGCACAATCTTTTTTATTTTTTCTTATAAACTGAGCGTGCTTGGGCGACTTCTCTTCGCTACAATCGCAGACACAACAGTAGATTTACTGAGTCCGCTGCTGTTCCTCACCATTGTCGCGATCGCTGCTGAAATTCAGCATGGGAATTTAGCTGAACTTCTAATGTATGAGTTGGTTTTAGGACAAGGATTTGTCCTACTTTACCAGGGTAGCTTTCTTGGTAGGGCAGCTTGCGCAAGTCTAGTCACTAGTTGGTAGATCGCACTGATGAGCTATGACTTAACACCACGATCGCCTTCATAACCTAATCTCAGCTTGACGCAGTCTCTACGCGGGTAGAGACCTCCTACCCAAGAATTACAAGAACCAATAGACTGCATAACTAGTGACGGGGAGTTTTTGAAGATGGCGAGCCCAACTGTGAGGAGAAGCACCAATCGCTCTCAATCAATGCTACCTAGTTGGCGCTTCAAACGGTTGCCCTTACTACCTCGACGCTGTGGAGCTTGGCTCATTGAGGTTTCTCTAGTTGTGGCTAGCGCTTGGGTGCCGTTCAGCTTAGGGGAATACGCCAAGCTCCACTCTGCCAGTGAGCCAGTGCCACTCAATCCCTTTGTCGCTCAAGCTGAAGCGGCGATCGCCCGAACCCTAGCGATTCCGGTGGGTGATCGCGATCGCACAGTTCCTCCCCTGACAAATTTGCTGTGGTCTGGTGCTGTGGTGGCTCCATTTGTGGTGGCGGGGCTAAACCTGTACTCACTCACTAAGACGGGCAAAACTCAACCCAAGCGCTGGTTTGCGGTCAAGGTAGTGACAGCTACGGGAGCGCCTCCCGGTTTGGTTCGAGCGGTAGTACGAGAAGGTATTGGGCGCTGGGGCTTGCCGCTGGGGCTTGCTTATACGATCTGGCGCTATAGTGGGGCCTTTCCAGATCTCAGCATTTTGTTGGGGCTAGCTAGTTTTCTAGTATTAGGTGAAAACTTTAGTGCCCGCTTCAACGCGCGGCGGTGGGCTTGGCACGATCGCTTGTCGAGGACAACGGTGATCGACGCAGCCCAACCCACTTCTATCTATAGCGACCATGTACAGGTATTGCGCCGTGACCATCAAGCTTGGTCAGAGCAGTCATCTCAGTGGAGCGAGGAAGATGCGGCGATCGCGGCCATTGTACTGACACCAGAAAAAGGCTGGCGGGGGCAAGGGTTGTGGTACTGGATGCGGCAACATCCTGGCATGACCCTGCTGATCGTGTCGCTCTCTAGCATAGCGTTGGTACTTGGCACCTTCGTGGGCACCCAAGTCTATGTGCAAAGCCAAGCCAATCGTCGGGAGTTTAAGCAGCAGGATAATCAAGTCTTTCTAGCGTTGGTGAGTAAGCTGACCCCCACCTCTCCCGGTGCCCCAGATGAGCGGCAAGGAGCAATTTTGGCGCTGGGTACGGTGAACGACTCACGGGCAGTGCCGCTATTAGTGGATTTGTTAGGACAAGAAGACAAACCTGCCCTGATTGATGCGATTCAGCAAGCTTTGGTCAGTAGTGGTCCCGATGCTCTGCCTTACCTGCAACGACTGAATCAATCTTTGAAGACTGATTTGGAGTCGCTGCGCTACGGCAATAACGAGAAGGAGTACAAGTTATTGGCGTTGAGACGACGGGCGACTCAACGAGCGATCGCTAAATTGCTGACAATCTATAGCGGTCAAGTGCATGCTGCCGATCTGAATCGGGTAGACCTAGGCCGCGTCGCTGAAGGGGCAGCTCAATTTACACTCGTGTTGGATCAAATCGATTTATCAGGGGTCCAACTGAAAAGTGCCATTTTGGCGGGCGCGAGTTTGCAAGGCAGTCGATTCTATGGAGCGGGCGAAGATGAGCGCTGGGGAACCTTTGATGATTGGGTTACCGACTTAAGTGGGGCTGAACTCAAAGATGCCAACTTAACCGGAGCCTTCCTAGGCAATGCTTTGATGGAGCGCACGAATTTAATTCGGGCCATTCTTAACAAAGCGGATCTTTCAAAGGCTCGTCTGTCGAAATCGAACCTCAGTAGTGCCAAACTGGTTGCTGCTAATTTTCGCCAAGCTATCTTGAATCATGCCAGCCTTACAGGTGCGGATCTAGGAAATGCTGACTTCTCCGAAGCAAATTTGCAAGCTGCTCGATTGGGTCAAGCTAGTGCGACTGCCACAAAATTTCAGTTGGCTAACTTAGTGCGATCGGAGTGGCAAGGAGCCGATTTGACTGGGTCAGACTTTAGCCAAGCTAACCTCCAGTATGCGGACCTAAGCTCGACTCAACTAGGAGAGGCTAATTTCAAAAATGCTCAATTGCAGCATGTCAGTTTCCGCAACGCAGATCTCAATCAGGCAGATTTACGCGGAGCCAATGTTACGGGAGCAGACTTCCAAGGGGCGATTTTTACACCTTCCTCCTCTAAACCTTCTAGCCAGTTCATTCAATTAGCACCTAGTGTTTCGCAGTCTGGTCTGTTTAAAGGTGCTAATTTTGTCGATGCTAAAAATTTGAATCCTACTCAGATTGCCTATATTTGCGCTCAAGGCGGTCGTCATTCTCAGTGTCAATAGGGTGTGTCGCTGTTTTGTAAATGGCGCGGGCGAAACCCGTGTCCTACAAAACAAAATGCAAAACCTGTGCTAATCAGTCAATCAGCTAGATTATTGCGCTGCTTGGGTGAAAATAAGTAACAAGATGCCTGGTTTAAAACTAGGAATTTGCTTGAATAGACCTGAGGGTGAATCAGCCTAGATGAAGGGCTGACGGCTGAAGTTGAATTGAGCGAGACAAATCAATCAATGCTACTGGTAGTGAGGAGTTGGCAATGAAGAGTCTTAAGCGCCTGTCGCAAAGTAAAAGTTGGGCTGGGTTGGCTACGGCGATCGCTCTAGGGGGCGCTGTTGTAGCGGCAGGAGTTGAAGGTCTCGCCCCATCCGCAGCATCGGCACAGGCTGCCTATGGGAGTTATGTTGGCGTTGGTCCCTCGATTGGTCTCACCGATGGCTCTGTTAACGAAGACAGCGAAAATGCTTTGGTCATTGCCGCGCGTTACAAGCTGCTGAAGTTGCCAATTTCTCTCAGAGCCCAAGCCTTGATTCTGAATGACAACACGGCGATCGTGCCCACTGTGTCCTACGACATCCCGCTGAGCTGGCAAGCGGATGCCTATATTGGAGCAGGATATTCCTTCTCAGAGGGCGACTCTACTTCGCCTCTAGGCAATCAAGATGCCTTTGCTATTCAACCAGGCATTGACTACGCTCTGCCCAACAGCAAACTCGTGGTGTTTGGCAACGCCATTATTGCCTTTGATGCTTACCGGGAGAGTGGTGGAACAGCGGTCTCTGTGCAAGGTGGAGTCGGATATCGATTTTAATTCCAGAAACTAGAAGTTAAAAGTCGGAAGCCAGGAGCCAGAATTTAGATGGTTCTTGGCTTCTTTATTCAGGTAGTCATGCTAGCCAAAGAGATTTAGAAATAAAGCTATTCTTCGGCGATCGCCTTTTCTGGGGTAGTTTGATCAGGGTTTAGCATGCCACTCTGAATCACAAGTTGGGGCCAGACCAAGATAAAGAAACCCATCCAAGCCAGAATTGGCACTGCAACGAGGCAGGTGAACCAAATGGTGTGGGCGAGGAACCAACTGCCAGTAATGATGGCGATACCTGTAAGCAAAATGGACCAAGGTTGGCACCACCAAGGCTTATAAGACCAAGGGCTGATTTGAGAAGATTCAGACAAAATCTGACGCGATCGCTCCAGAACTCAACAGGGGTTATATAAAGAAACTGTGTTTTAGAAGGCACATTACTTTGAGTACAATGCTAAAACAAACATGACTAGAGTGTGGCTACTGCTCTAGTGATGGAAGGGGTACTGGACCATTCTGCAACTGTGTCTTCTGGCGATCGCCATGCCTCACCGCAACTTTGATTCTTTCCGAACTCAGCATTTGTCTGACCTGGAGTGGCCTGCTAATCCGGAACTGCAAGGCCAAATTACAGAATTGCAGAACTCCTATAGCTCCCACTATAAGTTGCTGAATGTAAATGCTTGGGCGATCGCGAAAACAATGGACAAGTTCTATCCAGGTTTTTGGAATCGCTTCATGGCAAATCGGCAAGTGGCGTTGCAGCAATTTCTGGAGCAGAAGCGCCAGCAAGCAGCTCAGGATGCAGCTTCTACACCGCCCTCTGCCAGCTTGGAAATTCCAGAAACTTCTAAATAGGTAAGGTGAGCATTGCCCACCCTACAAAACGATTCGAATAGCTTCTAAAAGCTGGCTCTAAGAGCGAGAAGCTGCCAAATTTAAGGGTTGATCCAGCTTGATTAAGATGAACTCGCTATCATCCGGTTTGCCTGGAGTCCGACCCGCACTAAAGGGATAGTTGTTGTCGTTGATCACCAAGAGAGTATTGGCGTCAATCGGCAATACGTCTTCGATCGTCACGAAGGGGAATGTAAACCGACCGTTCACAGTGCCATTACCACCCAGACCTTGAGGGTCAGAAATGTTGAGCAAATCTACGAGTAAATCCTTTTTGACAAAGCCAGCCTCGTCTTGCTGCCGCAAATCTACTTTGTAGAGGCGCTTGAACTGGGCAGGATCACTAAAGTTGGGATTGTTGGGATCACCTTGGCGATTGTCCCGTTCAATCACAATAAACTCGGAGTCGTTAATGGCGGTAAAGTCGCCGATCGCATGACTGGGGTCTTCTAGCCGATAACCAAAAACTTTTCCGCTATAGCGCTTGGTTGCCAGATCAAACTCGTTAATCAGGAGGCGATCGCGCTGCGGATCACTCACCACAGGCTTCTCTAGCAAAGCGTAGAGTTTGGTGCCACTGGTATTTAGAGCCATGCCCTCAAACCCACCAGAGCGGGGTAAATTCGCCGCCGTCACCCGTTCTTGATCGGTAGGTAGGTTGGCGAAGGCAGGATTGTCAGGCGATTGAATGAAGGGGCGATCGCCCAGCTTGAGGAAGTTGGGTAGGGGAATGGGTGGTTCTAAAAGTTGACCATTGGCGCTGGTATGCAACAAATAAGGCCCAAATTCATCCCCAAACCAATAAGTTCCGTCACTCACCCGACGAAATGCCTCCAGATCAAAATCAGCCCCCGTTAATAGGCGGCGCGATTTGATGGTTGCTGCAACTGGAATTCCTTGCGGTTGGCTGGGGGAGATGCTGCCCGGATAAATGTTTTGCTCCGCCACAATGGGAAAGTCAGTTTTATTGCGGCGATCGCTAAGCGAGATAAAGCTTTGACGACTAAACTGGCTCAACCGCCCGCCACTTTTTACGTTTACTGGAAAAACACGCCCAGAGGCAAAGTCGGGTTCAACGGCATAAAAGCGCAAGGGGTAATCTGGAGAATTGGCCTTGGCCCCATAACCGTTGTCTGACAGAACCAAAAAGGTGCCTGGTTTCGGTCCGGGCAGCACCGCAGAAAAACCTTGAACAGGTAGTTTCTCTACAAACGGCACCGAAACTTCATTCGTCGCGCTAATTAGCTGCCCAGAAGTGGGGCCAGGCGCAAAGGTATTGGCTGGCAGAACGGCGCGTCCTACCAACTCTACGGCGATCGCAGGCACATATAGACCTAAAGCATAGAAGGTGCTGACGACCGAAAAAATTGCCGTCAGTCCTGCAACGGAGACTCGTAACTTGGAATGGTGGGTTGAGCTTACAGCCTTGTTTACGTTCATCGTCAGCAGTTGAGGTGTGGATAGTGCAACCATTAGCACTCAAAACTTACTGATGATGGGTTAAGGGAACCCTTGCCCAGCCGTTAAGATGTCCTTAAAAAAGGCTGATTTCATGAAAGATTGCTGGGAAAACTACTCGCTGTCTTTAGCAACTACTTGAGGCAAACCCATACTGTAGTTAAGCACCCGGCTCTCTAGGTTGTAGCTGATTTCTCCCTTCTTCACGAGCGATCGCACAAAGTGCTCCAAGTCTGACCCAATGCGACGCAGGTTATAGTCAGTTAAGTCTTCCCCTTCATTAGCAGCAACCAGCTCATCAAACTTGCGATATACCTGTTGCAAGGCAACGTCATTCCATACAAACTCGTTGTCTGGGTCAACATCCAAGGTCAAAACGCCATCAGCAGGATTCAGTTCGGTGCCTTTCACTTCCGCAGTAAAGATGTGGATGTGGCGGGTTGTAGACTTGAGTAGCATAGGAAATGTTACGGTCTATTGAGTGTATTGACTCATTCTAAACTACGACCATGAAACTCCTGTTTATTCGTCATGCTCAGTCTGTGGGAAACATAGAACGGCGGATGCAGGGGCATGGTGAGTTTGAGCTTTCGGCCAACGGCAAAATCCAAGCGGGAAAGCTGGCTCAGCGCTTACTAGAGGAGTCTTGGTGGCCTTCCGCAGTCTATAGCAGTCCCCTAAAGCGGGCGGTACAAACCACCGAAATTTTGGTAAATCACTTTGTTACGGCTCCTTTGCCTGCTGCCGTTAGTGATCTAATCGATAGTGAAGATACTTCCCAAGTGAGTGTAGCCACAGGCTCTCAAAAACCCTGTACCTTCAAAGTCTCTTATGCCGATGAGCTAGCAGAGTTTCAAAATGGTGTTTTTCAGGGCTTAACTTGGATGGAAGCGAAGGCGCGATACCCAGAGTTTTGCCGCACCTTAGAAACCTCGCCGGATTGGATTCAAATTCCCGAAGCCGAATCGCTGCAGGAAGCCCGCGATCGCGCCCATCAGTTCATCCAAAAGTTACTGGCCCAACATCAAGATTCTGATCAAATTTGGATTGTGACTCACAGCTGGATTTTGCAGCATTTGATTGCGGAGTTGATGGGTTGCGATCGCTCTTGGCGCTTACATGCCCGCAATACGGCTTTGTTTGAATTTTGGCTCGATCGATCGCGTTGGCACCTGCAAGACCAGAACCGTTTTAATACCGATCTCTGGCAAGTGCGCCGCTTTAATGATTGCCGCCATTTGGCCTCTTGAAAGCTCGACAATGAGGCGCTAAAGTCTCTGTCAAGACAGATTTCTACCTGGGGTTTTTGAACAGTTTCAATCCACCTCAAGGTACAGTATTGTGAGCAGGGAACCTGGATGACTGCGGCTAAAGTTCAGGATTTTTATTTCGACCGCTGAGCGCACAATGGTAGATTCAATTGAAAATATTACCAAGCAAGCCCGCCAAGGCAGCGTGGCAGCGATTATTCAAGTTTTGAATGACAAGCTGGCGGATTCTGGTGTTAGGACCAGAGCCATTTTTGAGGATGGCGTGCTACAGCTTTTGTGCGAAGCAGCGGATGTCGATCAACTAGAGCAATCTACTTTAGTTGAGCGGGTGCGTCAGATTCTGGAGTCGATTTCCCCCCGCAATATCCGCCGCGTCAAAATTAACAGCCGCATTGTGCGAGAGCAACAACTGTTGTGGCTCGAAGAAATTAATCGCGATCCAGAAAATCAATTGCTTTGGTCGCAGGAAATTACTCTAACTCGGCCTAACCTGTTCAAGCAGTTCATGGAGGATTTGCAGAGCCAGCAAGCAGAACAAGCAGCTGGTATGCCAAAAACTCCTTCTCCTCGCCAAGTCCGGGAGCAACGCCAATTTAAGCGAGGCGTGGTGGGTGGTACTTTAGCGAGTTTACTCCTGCTGTTGCTGGGTTGGGGTGCCTACAGTTGGTTTGGCCCAAAATTCCAGAGTAATAGCCAAGCGAATACAACGCCATCTCCAGACTCGGCCCAATCTCCTGAGCCTAACGCTACTAGTACTAACTCTGCTGCGATCGCCCCTAGCCCCTCTACTGCTCCTAACCCTTCGCCAGTTGTTCCAGCAAGTCCTAGTCCTAGTCCTGAAGCTGCGATCGCTCCCACTACTGCACCGACTTCTGCCGACCCTTTCGCCGATGCAGTCAGACTCGCTGAGCAAACCGCTAGTGATGGCAAAGCAGCCCAATCTTCTGCCGACTGGCTAGCTCTAGCTGCAAAATGGCAACAAGCTTCAGACCTAATGGGCCAAGTAACTACTCAAGACAAGCGCTACAGCATCGCCCAAGATCGTACTGCTCTCTACCAACGCTTTAGTGAAGCTGCCTTGCAAGAAGCTAAAAAGAAATAAGGCCAAGCTGCTAGCAAAATTGGAGGCTAGTAGGTTTAGAACTTTCACACTTCAGTATGACGAACCTTAAGGTTGGGAAGAGCAGTAGATAGTTCCCTAGCCTGGCTGCCTAAACCACCATTCTTGTAAGAAACGCTTCATGGCATTCACTTGATATGAGATGGCATAAAAATTTCCTACCCTGTTTATTTGGATTTGAATAGTGCTTCGAAAACTGGATCCAGTACACAACTGGTTCTAAGAAAAGTAAGAAAACCTAGAGTTCTTAATAGAAATGAAATCTAATATTGCTACAAGATTATCAACAGATACACCTTTTATTGAGGACTTGATCAGTGGTATCCGTCGTGGCGAGATAAAGATTCCACAGTTTCAAAGGAAATTTGTTTGGAAGGAAGAGCAGGCATTACGGCTTCTAGATAGTATCGCAAGTAACTATCCTGTTGGAAGTCTATTGCTCTGGAAGACACCGAATAAACTTGCTACAGAAAGAAATATTGGTGAATTTCGCCTTCCAGAAACTGATGACTTAACTCCAACTGATTATGTACTGGATGGCCAGCAAAGAATTACTGTTATATATTCTTGCTTTGGTCCCGAGGAGGAAGATCTAGGATTTCAAGCAGCCTATGATTTGGTAAATGAGGTGTTCATTGAGCGTTCTCTAGAGCACAAGCCTCACGTTTTTTCGCTGAGGTTGCTATATAGAACAACGAAACTGCTAAATTTTCGTTCTGGGCTTGTGAGTCACCCTGATAGTGAAAGACTACAAGAGAGGCTTGACCAAATAATCAAGGTATTTACAAGCTATAAAGTTCCTGTTGTAACCCTTAAGGGTTTATCAGTAGAAGAAGTATGCCCAATCTTTGAACGTGTTAATAGTTCAGGTACTCGTTTGTCAACCTATGATCTCATGGTTGCTGCAACATGGTCTAAAACTTTTGACCTCAACCAAGAGTCAGCCATTATTTCGGAAAGCCTAACTCCAAAGGGTTTCGGAGATATTGAAGGCGATACAGTCTTGAAGTGTCTTTCTGCGGTGAGAAATAAAGGGATAAAGAAAGAGCAAGTCCTCAGCCTTCGAGATCTTGAAAAAGAAGATATGGATAAGCTCGTTATTCAGGTAAAGAACGCACTTCTTAAAACCGTGGATTTGCTAACAACAGAATTCAAAATTTATAGCTGGGACTTCTTGCCATACGAAGCATACGCAGTTATATTGTGCTACATTTTTGTAAAGCGATTACGGCTAGAAAGTGATGATATACGTCGTGTTCGTCAGTGGTTCTGGATAAGCTCTTTTTCTGAGCGATATAGAGGTGCTTCAGAACACTTTGTATCAAAAGATCTTGAAGCAATTGATAGGTTTGTAGTAGCAGCAGACGGGGTGATTCCATTTGGATCTACACCTTCAGCCAATGAGTTACTTACTCTAGCCTTTAGAAGTAATAACTCCAGAACACGGGCATTTATACTACTTCTCGCATTGTGTGGACCGAGAAATTTAACAAATGGTGCTAGTATCGACCCTTCTGATGCGCTGTCAACATTCAATAAAAAACAGTTTCATCACATATACCCGAAAGCTTATTTATCGCGAACTGGTAGCCAACTTGATCAGAACGCGCTCCTAAATATATGTATGCTTACTGCATCGGAAAATAATTGGATTAGTGATAAAAATCCTAATGAATATCTTCCTGCATTGATATCAATCAATCGAAATGATATTGAAGTAATCTTTAATTCAAATCTTATGCCATTACCGTCTCTCGTAGATTACTCAGTACTAGCATATGAAGAATTTTTAAAGGAAAGAGCCAAGCTGGTAGAAGAAAAAATCAGGAGGCTTTGTGCTGGTGATAGCATTTAACGAATGCATCTGATGAATTGGCACCAAATAGCTTTATCATATCTTCCTAATATTAGTGATTGTATTATTGCAGTTCGAGAAACTTAGTATTTAGAGCAACCCTACAGATCTGCTTTTTATTTCTCATTAAGCCAAGTTACACTGTCGTTGAAGGGCTTGGTTTAGTAGGACGCGATATTCTTTTTGCTTGATGATGAAAGCTCCGAACCGTTCTAGATGGGGGTTCATCATTTGGGCATCGAAGAAGACGAATTGGCGCGATCGCAAGCGTTCTACCAGCTTCACCAGTGCCACCTTCGAGCCATCGGGAATGCGGAAAAACATCGACTCGCCGATGAACGCACCACCGATGACGATGCCTAAAATTCCACCTGCTAAGCGATCGCCCTGCCAAGTTTCAAAGCTGTGTGCCCAACCTGCGACGTGAAGGGCTTGGTAAATTTCTTTGAGCTGCGGAGAAATCCAAGTGGTTTCGCGATCGGCACAGCCTTCTACCACTGCGGTAAAGTCTCGGTTCACCGCAACAGTAAAGCGCTCTTGGTTCAGGACTCGTTGCAGCGATCGCGGATACCGAAACTGTTCATCTAGAGGAATCAGCGTGCGTTGACGGCTAGAATACCAATCCAACGCGCCCGACTCATCGGCCATCAAGAAATAGCCCTGAGCGTATCCCTGAACAATAGTGGGAACATCAAAGGGTAAGGATTTCGACGCCATCCTCAGTTACAGCTATGGTGTGCTCAAATTGGGCGGATAGCTTGCGGTCTTTGGTCACTGCCGTCCAATTGTCATCCAACACTTCGACTTCCCAAGTGCCTTCGTTGATCATGGGTTCAATCGTGAACACCATGCCTGCTCTCAGCTTCTTGCCTGTACCGCGTTTGCCGTAGTGAGGGATGAAAGGTTCAGTATGGAAGACGCGGTGGACTCCATGCCCTGTGAAGTCTTGGACCACCGAAAAACCTTCTGCTTCGGCATACTCCTGAATCGCAGCCCCAATGTCTCCGACTCGCGCATCTGGCTTAACTTCAGCAATGCCTCTTCTTAAAGATTCCTCGGTCACTTCAACCAACTTTTTCGCTAGAGGTGACGGTTGACCCACAAAGTAGGTTCTAGAAGTATCTCCATAAAAACCATCCACGATCGGCGTGACATCAATG
Source organism: Trichocoleus sp. FACHB-46 (assembly GCF_014695385.1). Taxonomy (NCBI): domain Bacteria; kingdom Bacillati; phylum Cyanobacteriota; class Cyanophyceae; order Leptolyngbyales; family Trichocoleusaceae; genus Trichocoleus; species Trichocoleus sp. FACHB-46. Next base: position 99,566 of record NZ_JACJOD010000010.1, read on the forward strand.
TTGATGATGTCGCCTTCCTTCAAAATTTGCTTGGCGTTGGGGATACCGTGACAAACTACATGGTTAACGCTGGTACAGATTGACTTAGGAAAGCCATGATAACCCAGGGGAGCACTCTTAGCTCCGTGTGCTTGGGTCCAACGTTCTGCTTCGTCATTAATTTCTAAAGTACTAATGCCCGGTCGTACCAGCGGTTCTAAATGGCTCAGCAACTCAGATGCAAAGCGTCCAGCCTGACGCATTTTGTCTATTTCGCGATGCGAAAGCAGTACCAGTGGTTCTTTCCCCATTATCTTGAATCCCCCTTGTGTCTTGGCTGTATTATTTCACCACATTAATTTTGCTAGTTGGGTTAAACATAACCTCGCAAATCTAGTTTGGTGAAGCCGATCTGAATGGTTGTTGCAGTTTGTTCAGAGGCTCTAATCCGGCGTTGGGGTAGCGGTATAGTGGTTAGAGAAACCCTCTGTTTCCAAGAAGCATCCTAGTTAAGCTGAGCTAGCTTTCCTCTAGACTGCCTTCAAACAGTTGTCAATTTGCTAGGTCAATGGCCGAACCAATTCCCCCCATCACCCTGCCTCCTGCCGAAAACCCCCAGCAGGAAGGAGAATGGCTAAAAAGCGTTTTATGTCAGTGGCTAGACCACGAATTTATTCCTGAAGCAATTAACCAGCAGATCGCTGAGAGAGCCACTCAAGTTTTTGTTCGCCAACGGATGGAAGGCGAAAATGACTTAGGGGCACTCGTGATTGCCATCGTCACGGAAATGCAAGCCTTTGATTTTTCTAAAAGCTTTTTCAGCGAGTTTGCTGTAGCCAATGCAGTCAGCGATTTGCTCTTAGATAGCTTGGGAATCGATCGCTGCTGTGGTCAGTGATGGAGTAGTCACTGCGTGGATTTTGGATTTCGGATTTTGGATCGCAAATGATTGACTAATCCAAAACCTAAAATCCAAAATCTGTTTACCAGCTAGACTTAACGACTCCGGGCAGTAGACCTTGGTGGGCCATTTCCCGGAATACGTGACGAGACAAGCCAAAGTCACTGTAGTAGCCTCTAGGACGACCGGTCACCCAGCAGCGATTCCGCAAGCGAGTGGGGGCGCTGTTACGAGGCAACTGTTGGATTTGACGGTGAATTTCAAGTTTTGCTTGTTGGGAAGTTGCTTGGGCAAATTGTTCCTGTAGCTCTTCCCGTTTTTGAGCGTACTTGTCAACCAACTTCTGGCGACGCTTTTCCCGCTCAATCATGCTTTTCTTAGCCATGAATTGCCTGGTTTCTCTCAAATAAAGACAGCATTTTCTATTCTATCTGATTCAACAGACCCTGATCTACCCCAATGTCGATTAATCAGATTTGTGGGGCTGTGAGTAAGGGCGGTTGCAAAGCTGCTATATCCACCTTGTTTGGATCAGCGGAGGGGCAGAGGTCGGCTAGGAGGCAGCGATCGCAAGCAGGATTACGAGCATTGCAAACCGCCCGCCCGTGATAAATGATCCGAATCGACCAATTTTCCCAATCTGGTTGTGGCAGCAGCTTAATCAAGTCCCGCTCAATATGAATGGGGTCGGTGTGCTTGGTGAGTCCTAAGCGTTGAGTCAGCCGCTTAACATGAGTATCGACCGTCACCCCAGCATGAATTCCGTAGGCATGGGCTAATACCACATTCGCTGTTTTACGAGCCACGCCTGGGAGTTTCAGCAAATCTTCCATCAACTTGGGCACTTGACCATTAAATTCAGTCTGAATCAAATAGCAAGCTGCCCGAATATTTTTGGCTTTGTTGCGGTAGAACCCGGTCGATCGCACTAAAGTTTCCAAGTCTAGTGGGTCAGCAGCAGCAAGGGCCGCAGCATCTGGAAAGCGGCGAAACAATTCTGGAGTGACTTGGTTGACTCGTTCATCGGTGCATTGGGCCGAAAGAATTGTCGCCACTAAGAGTTGGACAGGAGTTTCATAATTGAGGGTGCAAGGGGCTTCTGGATAGAGTCGCTTCAAACGAATCAAGATTTCCAAAGCCCGTTGCTTTTTGGCAGACAGTTTTCGCGTAATGCTCATGGCATAGCAGAAGGAGCAGTAGATTCAGCCTGCTGATCTAAGGTTGAAACAACTTTTGTACAGGTTCTAGATTGACCGTATCGCGAATAATCAAGAAAATGCCCAAGCCTAACAAGAGCATTAAACCCGTTTGCATCACGCCATCTTGAATTTTGGTCGGTAGAGGTTTGCCCCGTAGCCCTTCGATTGCGAGAAAGGCCAACTGCCCACCATCTAAAGCAGGTAGAGGCAAGATGTTGATAATGGCCAGGTTAACGCTGATCAGCGCCGCAAACTGGAATAAGCTAGCAGCATCGGAACGAGCAATATTAGCTCCCAGAGCTACGATCGCCACTGGGCCAGAAACCTGCTCAGCCGTTTCACCAAAGTTACTGATTAACTGACCAAAGCCTTGGACTGTCAGAACCACGATGCGCTGAAATTCGTTGGCACCTGTGCTGAAGGCTTCCAAGATATTGCTAGCTCGACGGCGCTTTACCTCGGCGTTTTGAGCCAGTTGCACCCCAATACGGCCTTTGCCTTCTGGGCCTAAATCAGGCTTGACGCTGAGAGACAACGTTTCATCACCGCGTTGCACGGTAAGCGGCAGCGCTTCATTTGGGTGAGTTTGAATCTCTTCCATCAAGATCTGGATTGCTTGTTTGGAAGCACCTAATTCCCGATTGTTAACACTCAGGACGATGTCTCCAGATTTGATGCCCGCTTTCGTTGCGGCTGAGCTAACTTCGGCGGCAACCTTGGGCACGATGACACCAGGCTGATAGTTAAACTCTGGAGTCCCAACTGCGGCGACCTGCCCGACGAGCAGGAAGTAGGCAAAAATTAAATTAGCAATCACGCCAGCGCTAATGACGATCGCTCGATCGAGCACGGGGCGATTTCGCAGTAGATTCGGATCTTCAGGGGGAATTTCGCTCTCTGGATCATCATCAGGAAAGCCAACGAACCCCCCTAATGGGAAAGCGCGAATGGCATATTCAGTTTCTGGCCCTTGATATTTCCACAGAACGGGGCCAAACCCTAAGGAAAAGCGATTCACGTGGATGCCTTGAGCCCGCGCTGCGGTGAAGTGACCCAACTCATGGACCACAATCAAGAGTGCTAAGACTGCGATCGCCGCCAAAACTGACATAGATTTAAGACCCGAAAAACGTCTGTTAGATATCTTTACTATTCTAAGATGCCTGAATCGTTGACGCCGACTCCATCTTAGAGAACCTCTCGCCGGAGGTAGGGTTGTAACACTTCGGGTAGACGCACTGTACCGTCTGGTTGTTGGTAATTTTCCAGAACCGCAGCCATTGTCCGACCGACTGCTAAGCCAGAACCATTCAAGGTGTGAACCAGTTGGGTGCCTTTTTGCCCAGCCTCCTTAAAGCGAATATTGCCGCGTCGGGCTTGGAAATCTAAGAAGTTAGAACAGCTAGAGATTTCGCGATATTTACCCGAAGCTGGCAACCAAACCTCTAGGTCGTAGCACTTGGCGGCTCCAAAACCTAAGTCTCCAGTGCAAAGCTCAATCACTCGATAAGGTAGCTTTAGAGCTTGCAAAATTGCTTCGGCGTTTTGTACTAAAGCTTGGTGTTCTTGCTCTGAGGTGCTGGGATGCACCAGTTTGACCAATTCCACTTTGTTAAATTGGTGCAGACGAATTAAGCCGCGTGTGTCCCGCCCATAGCTGCCTGCTTCCCGGCGAAAACATGGGGTATAGGCGCAGTGATGGATGGGTAGTTGCTCCGCCGCTAGAATTTCATCGCGGTAGAGGTTGGTTACGGGAACCTCGGCTGTGGGGGCTAGCCAAAGATCATCGGACTCGCACTTGAAACTCTCTTCCGCAAATTTAGGCAGTTGGCCTGTGGCGGTCAGCGATTCGCTATTGATCAAGAACGGCGGAATCACCTCCAGATAACCTGCCTCAGTTTGGCGATCGAGCATGAACTGAATCAAAGCTCGCTCTAGCGCTGCTCCAGCCCCAATTAAGGTAACAAATCGACTTTGAGCTACTTTAGTCGATCGCTCGGTGTTGAGAATGCCGAGTTTTTCACCAATTTCCCAGTGAGGCAAAATACTGGGGTTTTGCGGCTTGTATTCATCACCCCAACGCCGCACCTCAACGTTTTCTTCCTCGCTCTGGCCCACGGGGGTAGAATCGCTGGGCAAGTTGGGCAAGGTCAGGAGCAGCGATTCAATCTGAGCTTTCAGTTCTTTTTCGTGGGGCTCTAAATTGCTGAGTTTGACCTTGATCTGGTTGCCCTCTTCCCGCAATTCTTGAATTTCTGGGCCTTTAGGGTCACTGCCTGCCTTAATTTTTTGTCCAACGAGTTTACCAATCTCGTTACCACGAGCTTGAAGTTGCGCTCGCTCCTTCTCAATTTCCCGCTGTTGTTGATCCAATTGCAGAATCGGCTGAATGTCAAAATTGCCCGATCGGTGGTTCAGGCGTTCTTGGACTGCTTGTGGATTTTCCCGGATCTGCTTCAGATCAAGCACAAATCTTCCTCAAAATCTTGATTAATACTTCGGCAATAGATCAAGATATACCGTTTATTGGGATTCTCTTTAAGTTTTGTGGGGCTTGACGGTTTCCTTGTTTACCAGCAAACCTCTCCCCAAACCCCTCTCCTTAAGGAGAGGGGCTCTGAACCTTGCTCCCCTTCTCTAGCAGGGAAGGGCTGGGGGTTAGGTCTCAAGATTAAGGCACATCAAACGGAATCAACGCTTCTTCTGGGACATAGCTGTGGTAGCGGCCCCCATCTGAGAGCACTAATACCACCCTTAGCGACCAGTCTGGTTTGGCGGGTAAGTCTGCCCAGGGCACTGCTAACTCTAAGCACTTGTCGATCCTGACTTGGGCGCGGCTGGGACGGGGATGCCATTGGTAATGCTCTCCCGCTTGCTGAAACCAAATGGATTCGGTTGCTAAGTTGATGCTGAGATGGTCGTGAAATAGATAATTCAAGGGCGCTTCGTCGGGTAGGTCCGCGATCGGCGCTGGGCTGTTGTGCATGGTTTGGTTGGTGTAGAACCACAATAAATTCAGTTCTGGCGATCGCCCAATCCCAGCCTGCATCCCTGCTTGAAAGTCTAGACGTAGGTAAAAGTTTAAGTGATCAACTCCGTACCAAAGGCGTTGCATGGGACTACTGCGGTGCATGGTGCCTCTGGCTCCCCCCACTTCAATGCGACCTGCTTTATCCCAATCCTGCTCATCCCCACGTCCATCAATCACTGGGTGGATAAACCCTTGAGGACGGTGGTCTCCCTTCGCTTCATGAACCTCAATGGGACGGTACAAGTGGGACGGTACTGGCTCGTTCAGGGCTTGATAGATAGCGCACAAGTGTTCGCGGAAGAGTTGGTCAAAAATGGCATCTTGGTTGGAAGAGTGCCCTTCACCAAACCACCAAAACCAATCGGAGCCTTCAGCGGCGTAAAGCGCTTCCCAAGCGGCAGGATTGCTTTCTTCAGTGGCTTCGGGGTGGTTGGCTAGTACTTGGCGGGCTTCAGTAAGCAGATCCCAGGCCCGATTTTTCGCCGGATCGCCAATCCAAGTTGTGAAGCTACCGTCTACCCAAGAACCGCTGTGGAGTTGAGCCGCTGGTATGGTCTCTGTCGGTGGGAATTTCTCGACAAACTCAGAAACCGTGACCAACTTAATATCTTGATCGTTACTCAAGGTTTGATAGAAGGCCTCTAAGAACGGTTTGCCATCTTGTTGATAAAACTCCCAACAGTTTTCGCCGTCTAACGCAATCGTGACAAGCCAAGGCTGTTCCAGAGCGGTGCTGCCACTGGATTGGCGTTTCTTCAGCGATCGCGCGATCGCCTCCAAGTGCCCCACCAGATCAGCGGCGGCCCGCTTCGGCTCCATGGCGCTGTAAGTAAACCCAATCAAGTCAGACAAACGGTGATCTCTGAATACGATCGCCAAGTCACCATTTGGAGTTTCTAGGCGATACGGTCGGTACAAGAGTTCTGGCTCATGGACATTACCCAGACCGTCGCGATGGAAGAAATGCTTCAGCGTCCAGCCCAACACCGCTTCATCGGAGCACAACCAGTTAAATCCTTGTTTCGCCACATGTGGCAAGATTTCTGGGCTCACCGACTGCTCAGAAGGCCATAACCCACGCGGGGCTTGACCAAAGCGATCGAGATACATATCCCAAGATTTCTGCAAATGGCGCGGAATATCCTCTGCCCACTGAAACCGCTGTTCTGGCAATCTCATATTGGGAATCGCCACTCGCCCAGTGTTGGTATCAGCCAGCAGCGGCAAAATCGGGTGAGTGTAGGGCGAAGTCGTCACTTCTAGCTGCCCTGTTTCCTGCATGGCCCGGTGTTGCGGAATAATGCGGCTGAGAATCTCGCGCTGCTTGGAGTAAATACGCTGGCGATCGCCAATCGTAAAATTGCGGCCCTGCTTTAGCCACTGCTCAATCTCGGGGTCATCCCAGAACAGGGGGTCTATCCAGGCTAAGTTGTGCCAAGCTAGCAGGTCGCTATAGTCTTGCAAGTTCCAGTTTTCTAAGCACCATGCCTCCCCTCGGTCCTGCCGCTGACCGTATAGCTCAGCATAGCGAGGATGTGGATCGATCAAGGTATGGTGATTTGCATCGAAGAAATGCCCCACAATAAATTCTTTTTGCTCTTGCGTCAGTTGCTCTGAGGGCAACAAAGCAACTGAAAGATAAGGGTCGAATGCTTGTCCCGCTACGTAGTCTTCAATTTGCAGGATCAAAGACGGCACTAAATTGACCGTTTGATGCAGCTTGGGGTAACGCTCTAGTAACAGCACCAGATCTAAATAATCTTTTGTACCGTGCAATCGCACCCAAGGCAGACGGTACTGACCCGCCACGCGCGATTTGTACAACGGCTGGTGCTGATGCCAGATAAAAGCGACGTAGAGAGGATAAGTCATAGGAATTGTGAAGGAGCTCTTACCATAAAAAATAAACAGGAAAGATGGACTTACCTTCCCTGCTTAATCACTTTATGCACAGTGTAAAAAAACGGTTAATGTCAGTAACGTTTCCTTACATGACCTGTTCAACGTCAGCAATTTCTGGAATAAATTCCCGCAAGCGCCGCTCAATGCCCATACGAAGCGTCATTGTAGAACTGGGGCAAGAGCCACAAGCGCCTTGGAGCCGTAGTTTGACTACTGGTCCATCAATATCTACAAGTTCGACGTTGCCGCCATCCGAGATCAAGTAGGGACGCAGTTCATCCAGTACCTTTTCTACGTTTTCTGAGGTTAACGCTAGAGTTTCAGCCATAGTTTCCCTTTCGCAGTCTGTCAATTGCAGCGATATTGATCCTAGGTTTATCCTAACGCTACAAAGGTAAAGACCGCACGGGAGCTTCTGGCTCCAGCAGAGAATGTTTAGCTTATTGCGGTAATCGCTCTACCAAGAGGTCTACCGACTCATTTAATGAAGTAGTAGTGCTCATAATCGGCTCTTGAAATAGAGGCACGTCAAAAGTAACCGTTGAGCCTAATCCTTCACCCAAGCTGTAGAAGTTGACCACGCCACCCATTGCCTCAACCAAGCGTTGCGAGATGGCGAGCCCTAAACCTGTACCACCATATTGACGAGTTCGAGAACCGTCTACCTGGCTAAAGGACTGGAACAATTTATCTTGTTTGTCGAGAGAAACGCCAATGCCTGTGTCGGCTACTCGAATTTTCACCATTCCAGGCCGCTCATTGTTTTGCACAGTGACTTTCTTCTTCACCACTTCAGCGCTGATGGTGATGCCGCCTTCATGGGTGAATTTAATGGCATTTCCCACTAAATTCAGCATCACTTGCAGCAAGCGCTGATAGTTACCCTCCAAAATAATTTGGTCGTAAGTAGGGGGTAAATTGATTTCAAAATTCAAGTTTTTCTGTTGGGCTTGAATTTGTCTTTGAGAGAAGTTTTCCACTGCGGACAAGAGTTCGTTGAGGTTGACAGGGCTTAACTCTAGCTGCATTTTGCCAGCCTCGATTCTGGCAATGTCAAGGATGTCATTGATCAGCTGCATGAGGTGAATAGCACAGTCATAAGCTTCTTCGATAAACTCGTGCTGCTCTTCTGGGCTATCGACCATGTCATCCATCACCAGCTTGAGGAAGCCGATCATGCCATTCAGCGGAGTGCGGAGTTCGTGGGATGTATTGGCCAAGAACTCACTTTTAAGACGCGATGCTTCTTCAGCTTGCTGGCTAGCTTCTTCTAACTCGCGATGCTTCTGGACTAAATCTTCGTTGACTTTTTGGAGTTGGTTGGCTAAGGTCTGACTCGCGGTAAATAGAGTGGCGTGGGCGATCGCGGTTCCCACTTGGTCGGCCAACTCTCGCACTAGGTCAATTTCAGCTTCGCTCCACATCCGAGGGCGATCGCACTGATACAAGCAAATCAAGCCGTTGGGTTGATCTTGGTAGCAGGTAGCAACCATCAAAATTGATTGCTTCGGCCCCTCCAGAACTTGCGCCGTGGAACCGTTACTTGAGTGATTTCCTTCCTGACCGCTGTAAGCGCCATTGAAAATATGCATCGTATTGGCGCTTTGCTCGAGCAAAATCGGCTCCAGTAGAGTCAGCGCCTGTCTGACATGGACTTCCTCAGCAATTTTTAGGGTCTGCCCTTGCATGGAGGGAGCCTGATCCTGACAAAATTCTGCCACCACCTTGACAGCAGAGTTGCCACTTTCGTAGGGACAGATGATACAGCGGCTAACGCCTAAAGCTTTACCCAAACCATTAACGGTTTGCTGCCAAATCGTCTCTAAGTCAAGGGTGCGCCGGATGTTCCAGGCAATTTGGGTGAGTAGTTTTTGATAGCGATCTGAATTAGGAGCTTCGTGGCGGGGGAAATCTGCTTCAACGGCAACTCCTTGATCGCGACCAGAGGTGGATAGTCGTCTACCCATGATCAGGGCGGTTGTAGCGATGCCGCTGGGAGTGAGGATAGGACTAACAATCAAGTCGAAGAGTAGGTATTGATCGCCGAAGCGAAAGGGATAGGTAAAGCGATCGGGAGTTAAATAGTCTAAGACTCGTCGCACTCGCCCTAGATAAGGATTGAGCGCCGCTGGCCCAAACCCTTCTCCAAGGCCATGACCTACCAGTTGATCTGGTGTGAGTCCAAAGTGTTCAGCTTCCTGCCAATAAAACGAAAGGTATTCCCCTGTAACCGTTTGGGTAAATACCAACTCAGACCCTAATCCCTGCAAGTATTCAGGGTTATCAGTAGCAGGTACTAATTCTGTCAGTTCCGTTAATGAAAATTTAGAGTCAGCGGAAGAGGTCATTAGTATAGGATGCGAAACTGCGAAGGGTGCGAATAGAGAAGCACTACGTTAGGCTTAATTTCTTTCAGCTTAGTGAGGCTTCGCGATCGCCTAGAAGGACAGAGTAGATGCAACCAAGCAAATGTCTAGAACCCAAGAAACCGTTCGCTATCTTCAGGAAAACTGCTATGAGTAGTAGAACTTGGCTGGCCCTGACTGGCCTAGGCACTGATATACAAGCAGTTATCCCAGTTCGACAATTTAATTAACCTTCAAGGTTTGAGGTGAGCCGCTAGATCAATCATTCCACTCGCCTCTAGGGGGCACCGGAGGATTTCTAGGCAGCGTTCGAGATAGTTCGTAGTCCGAGGAAGATTCTCCCCTCAACCACTGCCGTACTGCTGTCTCAATCACCTTACTAGGATCGCTGGTGAGATGTTGAATTTGATCAAGCAATTCTGGGTCTAAATGAATTGCAATCTCAACCTTATCCGATGGTCGTGGGGAAGGGCTAGCCTGCTCACTCATAAGTAATGACAGAGATCTTCAGTGGATCAAATGCGAAGAGACTGGGAAGGCGGCAACGGTTTTTAAGTAGTTTCGCCCTCAAGCAACACCCAAAACGTTTTTTGAAGGATCAAAAATACATCTGAGTCATAAAAAATTCTAGACATAGGAATTGAGTTCCTACGTGCATTGTACATGCTGCCCTCTAATCCCGCGGCATATCTGCGTTCAACCTCAGCGATCTAGCTCTATTTGAGGCTGGGTCGAGCTAAGCTAGCCTTGTAAGAGCTGTGCCTGTCGTGGCTGTTTGAGCCTAGAGTCCTTGCGCTTGCAGACCGAGGATTGTGTCAAAATGCATTACAGAGCCTTCTAAATTCCGCCCCTAATTTGCCCTGGCTTTGGGCTAATTCACAAAGCTGAAATTGTTTCTTAGTCATCTTCATCCTGCCTGTTAATTGAGCCAGCTATATGACCGACGTGCCCGTTTCTCGCATTCGTAATTTTTCGATCATTGCCCATATTGACCACGGAAAATCTACCCTCGCGGATCGCCTGCTACAAACAACTGGCACTGTTAGTGATCGGGATATGAAGGCCCAATTTCTAGACAATATGGATCTAGAGCGCGAGCGAGGGATCACTATCAAGCTCCAGGCAGCGCGGATGAACTACAAAGCCCGTGATGGCGAGCAGTACGTCCTGAACTTGATTGATACACCAGGGCACGTAGATTTCTCTTATGAGGTGTCGCGATCGCTCGCAGCTTGTGAAGGCGCGTTGTTGGTAGTCGATGCCTCACAGGGTGTAGAAGCGCAAACGCTAGCCAACGTCTATTTAGCTTTAGAACATAATCTAGAAATTATTCCAGTCCTGAACAAAATTGATTTGCCTGGTGCCGACCCGGAGCGGGTCAAGCAGGAAATTGAAGAGGTTGTGGGGCTCGACTGTAGTGGGGCTATTTTGGCCTCGGCTAAAGAAGGGCTTGGCATTAATGAAATTTTGGAGTCGATCGTCCACTTGGTGCCCCCGCCGAAGGACACCATTAACGATCGCTTGCGAGCCTTGATTTTTGACAGTTACTACGATAGCTACCGGGGTGTGGTCGTTTATTTCCGAGTCATGGATGGCACGGTGAAAAAAGGCGATCGCATCCGGTTAATGGCCTCGAAAAAAGAGTACCAAATCGACGAACTAGGCGTACTTTCGCCCACCCAAGTCCAAGTGGATGAACTGCATGCTGGCGAGGTAGGCTACCTGGCAGCAGCAATCAAAGCGGTTGAAGATGCGCGGGTTGGTGACACAATTACCCAAGCCAATGCCTTAGCAGCAGAGCCGCTCCCAGGCTATACAGAAGCCAAGCCGATGGTGTTCTGTGGCATGTTTCCGGTAGACGCCGATCAGTACGAGGATTTGCGGGAAGCATTAGAAAAACTCAAGCTCAATGACGCAGCGCTTTACTACGAACCGGAAACCTCTAGCGCGATGGGGTTTGGGTTTCGTTGTGGCTTCCTCGGCTTGTTGCACATGGAAATTGTGCAAGAACGCTTGGAACGAGAATATAACCTGAATTTGATTATTACGGCTCCCTCGGTGATCTATCGAGTCACGACTATGAAAGGCGAAGTGACTCTCGTAGACAATCCGAGTCGTTTACCGGGCCCTCAAGAGCGCGAGAAAATTGAAGAGCCTTACGTCCAAGTAGACATGATTACGCCGGAGGAGTACGTCGGTACCCTGATGGAGTTGAGTCAGACCCGACGGGGGGTATTCAAAGACATGAAATACCTCACTAAAGGCCGTACAACGCTGATTTATGAGTTGCCTTTGGCTGAGGTAGTAACCGACTTCTTTGATCAAATGAAGTCGCGATCGCGCGGTTACGCCAGCATGGAATACCACTTAATTGACTATCAGGAAAATCCGCTGGTGCGCCTAGACATCATGATTAACGGCGATCCAGTAGACTCATTGGCTACGATTGTTCACCGCGACAAAGCTTATGGAGTGGGTCGCGTGTTGGTCGAAAAGCTCAAAGAACTAATTCCTCGCCACCAGTTCAAGATTCCTCTACAGGCAGCCATTGGCTCCAAAGTCATTGCCAGCGAAAGTATCCCAGCGTTACGCAAGGACGTACTGGCTAAATGCTATGGCGGTGACATTAGCCGGAAGAAGAAGCTGCTGCAAAAGCAAGCCAAGGGTAAAAAGCGCATGAAGGCTATCGGTACCGTAGATGTGCCCCAAGAGGCGTTTATGGCTGTCTTGCGCCTGGATCAGTCCTAATTTGGGCTTTGGGCGGCATTACTGAGTTTAGTTCGCCTTGCAAATAAATTTACTTGCATTTGTACTTGCCGTTGGCAACACTCCCACTCGAAAGCACCTTGCGGGGAAACTACTGAGTGGGAGTATTTTTTGCAAGCCACAAGTAACTCGTGACTGATGTAACGCTTACTGGCAGAATTTTCATCAGCGTCAGCAGGCTCAGGAATTCAAGTTAAAGTCTGATTACATCTGAGCTGTGCTCAAGACTCCTATTTTGGTCAATTCAGCATCTTCCAATTGACATATTTGATATTAAATTTATTCTGATTCTTAGATTATTTACTGGCTAATGCTGATGCTCTTCAAGCCTAGAGGACACTAGAGCGATCGCTCCTGAACAGACATTCTCAGCATTTTGGCGTTGACTTACTTGGTCTCTGGTAAGGCTAAACTAGGCTAATTTTCATCAATTCAGGATTGCTATTAAGTTTTGGTGAATTCTACGGTTTTAGATCTGACTCCACCCAAAATTTCTGTTAGTTTTCTAAACAAATCAGTACAAATACGGCAACGCTAGACAGTCCAAAAATCAGAGGTTAACTTAGAGGACAGCTTTCCTCCAAAGAGCTAATCCAACAGCTTAGAAACCTTGAATCGGCCCTAACGTCCGTTTTCCAGTTGACTCAGGATTGGGTTGTAAAATAATTCAACCCTCTTCAAATATCTGTAGCTTCAAACTATGAGAATTTTAGTCACAGGTGGTGCTGGATTTATTGGTTCACATCTCATAGATCGATTGATGACAGAGGGACACGAAGTCCTTTGCATCGATAACTTCTATACGGGACATAAACGGAATTTGCTGAAATGGCTAAATCATCCCTATTTTGAGTTGATTCGCCATGACATCACCGAACCTATTTCCCTGGAAGTGGACCAGATTTATCACCTAGCCTGTCCAGCCTCGCCAGTGCACTATCAGTACAATCCAGTCAAAACCATCAAAACTAATGTGATGGGCACTTTGAATATGCTGGGCTTGGCTAAACGAGTCAAAGCGAGATTTTTCCTCGCTTCTACTTCTGAGGTTTATGGTGATCCAGAGCAGCATCCTCAAACTGAGGAATACCGAGGGAATGTCAACCCTATTGGTATTCGTAGCTGCTACGACGAGGGTAAACGGGTTGCAGAAACCCTAGCTTTTGATTACCACCGCCAAAATGATGTTGAAGTTCGCGTGGCTCGAATCTTCAATACCTACGGCCCCAGAATGCTAGAAAACGACGGTCGGGTTGTCAGTAACTTTGTTGTTCAAGCTCTGCGAGGAGTTCCCCTGACTGTTTATGGGGATGGCTCTCAAACTCGAAGCTTTTGCTACGTCTCAGATTTAGTAGACGGTTTCATCCGTTTAATGAACGGTGAGCATACTGGTCCTGTAAATTTGGGGAATCCTGATGAGTACACCATCTTGCAACTGGCTCAAGCCGTGCAACAAATGGTAGCTCCAGACGTGGCAATTCGATTTGAACCGTTACCCCAGGACGATCCCCGTCGCCGTAAGCCCGACATCACCAAAGCTAAAACTTGGCTGGGATGGCAGCCGACTGTTCCCTTACAGGATGGCTTGCGGTTAACTGTAGAAGATTTTCGGACTCGGATTACAAGCCCAAATCCAGATAGTAATCCGTCCGTCAACGATTTAACTGGCTCTCCTGCCATGTTGAAAACGTTCTAAAGCGTTCCCTGCCTCGTTCTGATTTCCTGACCTTTCACCTTCATTTGCCCCTTTTCGAGGACTCACCCTATGCGCGTTTGTGTCATTGGTACTGGATACGTTGGCCTAGTAACTGGAGTCTGCTTGGCTCACATTGGACATGATGTGATCTGCGTTGATAACAACGAAGAGAAAGTCAAACTGATGCAGGCTGGTCAATCTCCCATCTTTGAACCGGGGCTGTCAGAGTTGATGCAGTCTTCAATTCAGCGTGGAAAGATTCAATTCACAACTGACTTGGGTGCAGGTGTTAACCACGGCGAAGTACTCTTCATTGCAGTGGGTACACCTCCACTACCAACCGGCGAAAGTGATACTCGCTATGTAGAAGCAGTAGCTCGCGGCATCGGTAGCCATCTCAACGGCGGCTACAAGGTGATTGTGAACAAGTCCACCGTACCGATCGGCTCAGGTGACTGGGTCAGAATGATTGTGCTCGATGGGATTGCTGAGCGTCAGCAAACTTTGGTCGGCGCTGGCGGTGCAATAGCTGAAGAAAGCCTCGGTGCTCAGTTCGATGTAGTCAGCAACCCTGAATTCTTGCGGGAAGGTTCGGCTGTATACGACACCTTCAACCCTGACCGGATTGTTTTGGGCAGCAACAGCTCTAAAGCGATCGCGATGATGCAAGAACTCTACACACCAATTACAGAGCGGCAGTTTGCGGAAGACAAGTCTTTGCCCCCAGTGCCAGTGGTTAGCACCGACATCAGCTCGGCAGAAATGGTGAAGTATGCTTCCAATGCTTTCCTAGCTACCAAAATCAGCTTTATTAACGAAGTTGCCAACATTTGCGATCGCGTTGGCGCTGATGTCGTACAAGTGGCGAAAGGGATTGGTCTAGACTCTCGGATTGGCAGCAAGTTCTTACAAGCTGGAATTGGCTGGGGTGGTTCCTGCTTCCCCAAAGACGTTTCAGCGCTGATTCATACTGCTGATGACTACGGCTACGAGGCTCACTTGCTCAAAGCTGCGGTCAGCGTCAACCAGCGCCAACGCTTGATTGCGCTCGAAAAACTCCAGCAAGTCCTCAAAATTTTGAAAGGCAAAACGGTTGGTTTGTTGGGTCTGACCTTCAAGCCCGACACAGACGATATGCGGGATGCGCCTGCTCTAGACTTGATCGAGCACCTAACTCGCTTGGGCACCAAAGTTAAGGCTTACGACCCCATCGTTTCCCAAACTGGTTTGCGTCATGGCCTATCCAATGTGTTAGTAGAAACTGACCCTGAGCGCTTGGCTGATGGTTGCGATGCCTTGGTGTTAGTGACCGACTGGCAGCAATTCCGCACCCTCGACTACGCGAAGATGGCGAAATTGATGAACAACCCCGTCATGATCGATGGCCGTAACTTCCTCGAAGAAGAAATCCTAGAGCGGGCTGGCTTCCGTTATCTAGGTGTGGGTCGATAGACTCTTAGCTGAAGCTTGGTCTGAACTAGACTCACTGACTTTCAGTATCTAAACACGCTCTAGAAAATGCGCCCTTTCCTAATAAGAGGGCGCATTTTTTTCGGGGGGTTTTTGATTGCGATTACAGCAAAGGCTTTGCTTCAGCGTAAGCAGCCAAATCTAGCTGAGCTAAGCGATCGTAAGCTTGGGCAATGGCGCGATCGCCCCGCAAAAATCCCGTATTGGCCCCCGGACAGATAAAGTTGAGGGTTTGGGGTGTAAATCGCTCCAGTAGTTTTTGAATGCTGCGCAACTGGCGGGGCCAATGGAAAGTTTTGGCAATTCGCAACGGCACAGGCTCCCCTTGAGTGCTGGGGATTAAGTGACGTCCAGAGAACAGCACCCCACCATAGGCTTGATGATAAAGACAAGCGGAGCCCGGAGAATGTCCTGGGGTCCATAGAGCTTGAGCTTCTGGATAAAACGAGAAGGTTTCATGAAATTGAATCGAATTTAACCCTGGCAGCAAATAGGCTTCCTGCTCTTGGACCACGATTTGGCAGCCGAAGGTTTGTTGTATTTCACTGACATACTTGCTAATGCCGCCGCGATGAGTGATAAACAGCCAGCGGACACCACCCTGAGCTTGTAAAAACTGTAGGTTGGCTTCGTTCCAAGCAGGACAATCGACCAGGATATTAACATCGTTTCCTACAATGAAATAAGCAGTACCACCCAAAATATCTCGGTTGGGTGGGAAAGCGTACAGGGTGTAAGGAGGTTGTCCATCCAAGACAACACGAGGCTGCTTTGATAGTGAGCTTTGTGGCTCCGGCATAGTCTTAGTTTGGCTTTGGAGTTCTTGTAAATTGAGAATACGCTGGCAACAGCTCGTGAGACATGTCTACCAGGCTAGTGGGCTTCTTGCATAGTAGTTTGGCTAGGGCTTGGCCCCACTCAAACTAATCACGAAATCTAATTTGCAGCAGGCTAGTGATAATGTTGCTTACTGGTCATGAAAGTGTTTAAGACATCCTCTGAAGGCCACTTGAGATTAATAGCATGACTTTTTGGTTGCTCTCACTCGTATTCTTGCTTGGCTTCATTACCTACCTGGTTGTGCAGCGCAATGTTGCTAGCATTACCCGCACTCCAGTCTGGATTCTATGGCTGGTAATGATGACGCCTGCGCTAATTTGGAGTACCTGGACCCTAGTTTACGGTGAGAATAATCCGCCACCGCCTATTTTAGTGATTGGGCCTTTTGTCACCTGTACCCTCTTGTATTGGTTGTTGATTCGGGTAGGGCGCATCCCTAATTCTGCTAGCAAGACTGCTGAGGCCACTAGCCAACCTACATCGCCGGAAACGAAGCATTCTTTATTAGCTGAGCCAACGGCGGCGGAAGCAAAAACTGTAGTTAAGCCTCTCAATAAAGAGGAAGAGGCCAGTTTGCAAAGCTGCTTTCCTTGGTCAGTCTACTATGTTCAGAACTTTGAGTACCGACCTCAAGCAGTGATTTGTCGGGGACAGTTGCGCACTACACCCGACGCAGCTTATCAGACGATTCGGGACAATATTGAAGCTCAATTTGGCGATCGCTTCTTGGTGATGCTGCAAGAAGGAGCAAATGGCAAACCTTTTTTCGCCTTAGTGCCCAATCCCCAAAGTCAGCAAGCCGATCAATCGAAGCAAGAGCCTTTGACTCGACCCGGATTGGCACTGGGATTATTAGTTGCCACGCTTTTCACTACTACCCTAGCGGGGATTGAAATTGCGGGCGTAACGGTGACTTCGCTTTCGCAGTTGTTTGCAGAACCGCAGCTATTTTCGGCTGGGTTGCCCTATGCCTTGGCTTTAATGACAATTTTGGGAATTCATGAGTCGGGACACTATTGGACGGCTCGCTTTTATAAAGTGCGGGCGACGTTGCCCTATTTCATTCCCATTCCTTTCTTCCTAGGAACATTTGGCGCGTTTATTCAAATCCGTTCACCGATCCCTAATCGTAGAGCGCTGTTCGATCTAGGCATTTCAGGGCCCATGACTGGGCTGATCATTACATTGCCCATCTTGCTGTGGGGGTTAATGCACTCTACGACTGTGCCTGCGACTGATAAGCTTGGCCTCAATTTCAATGCCTTGAATCCTAGTACCTCGTTTTTACTGGCGCTATTAAGTAAATTGGCCTTGGGTGCTGCCTTGACGGCTGAAACTGCGATTAAATTGCATCCAGTGGCGATCGCAGGTTGCTTAGGTCTCATTGTTACAGCGCTTAATTTAATGCCGGTAGGACAACTCGATGGCGGCCATGTGGTGCATGCGATGTATGGGCAGCGAGCTGGAGCCTTAATTGGTCAAGTGACACGGCTGCTGGTACTGGGGCTATCGCTGGTGCAACCGGATTTCTTTCTCTGGGCAGTGCTGCTATTTTTTATGCCAGTGGTAGATGCACCCGCACTCAATGACGTGAGCGAACTCGACAATCGGCGAGATTTACTGGGATTGTTTACTTTGGGCTTGCTCTTGATGATTATTTTGCCTGCCCCCAAGGTTGTGACTCAAATCCTAGGTTTTTAAGACATACTGCTGAAAGCCTGACTTGATGGAAGCAGGAAGGAACGTTGCCGATGACTCAAGACGTTAGACAGTGGCTATCTGAAATCAAAGCTTTGCAACAGCAGTTGGCTGAAGCGGAGCGAGAACGAGACGCAGCTTATACTAGTGCGACTAACTGGCGGCGGCTCTACGAAACCGAGGCCCAACAGCGCCGCATGGAGACGAACCTAGCGCAACAGGCGATCGCAGATTTGCAAACGGAGATTCAGCAGTTGCGAGGCGGCATCATCTTTGGTGACAATGACAGTCACTCTGCCGCAGAAATGACCCAAGCCTTAGACCAGCTCCAAACGCCCGCTGAACTGCGCGAGAAGTTGGGGCAAATCTTGCAAGAGCAAAGTCGCCTCCAAGGTGAAGTGGAGCGATTGATACAGGCGTTGCAGCTAGAGCAGGCCAACCATGCCCAAACTCGTAAAAGCTTAACCACTGCCTTAGGCGATACGATTGACCTGCTGACGAAAGAGCGAGCCATCAAACAAGTAGAAAAAAGCACCAGTAGTATGACTAATACTGGTGCTGATTCAGCTTCTGAGAATCTGGATTTAGAGGCAACTAAAAGCCCATTGCTTGAGCTACCGCCGTTAAATCAGGCGCAATTCCCTGTTTAAACTGGTTGGCGCTGTGTTTGATGGCTGAGTCTGGATCTTTCAAGCCATTGCCTGTCAGGACACAGACCACCGTAGCTCCCGTAGGAATTTGATCTTTCACCTTTAGCATCCCTGCTACTGATGCGGCGCTGGCAGGTTCGCAGAACACACCTTCTTGGGAAGCCAAGAGGCGATAAGCTTCTAGAATTTCTTCATCAGTGACGGGGTTAAAAGCGCCTTGACTGGCATCTTTAACGGCGATCGCTTTTTCCCAATTCGCGGGATTGCCGATGCGAATAGCAGTTGCCAGTGTTTCAGGATGCTCAACCGGAACGCCGGAAATTAGAGGGGCAGCACCTGCGGCCTGGAAGCCCATCATTTGGGGTAGGCGATCGCAGCGACCCTCTTGGTGGTACTGGCAAAAGCCCATCCAGTAAGCAGAAATATTACCTGCATTACCGACAGGAATGCAGAGCCAATCGGGGGCGTTACCTAGCACATCCACAATTTCAAAGGCGGCGGTTTTCTGTCCTTCCAAACGGTAGGGATTCACCGAGTTCACCAAAGTAACGGGGTGAGTTTCGGCCATTTCCCGCACAATCTCTAAGGCGCGATCGAAGTTGCCTTGAATTGCTAGGACTTCAGCGCCATACAGTAAAGCCTGAGCGAGTTTACCCAAGGCGACATAGCCTTCGGGAATTAAGACAAAGGCACGCATGCCACCCCGACGGGCATAAGCGGCGGCGGCGGCTGAAGTGTTGCCCGTACTGGCACAAATGACAGCTTTCGCTCCCGCTTCTTTGGCTTTGGAAATTGCCAAAGTCATGCCTCGATCTTTGAAACTTCCAGTAGGGTTAAGACCGTCATATTTTACGAACACCCGCACCTGCCTACCAATCTGCTCTGCGATCGCAGGGACCGGAATCAGGGGAGTATTGCCCTCATGCAGCGTTACTACAGGAGTCTGGTCGGTAACGGGTAGATAGGGTCGGTAAGCTTCAATCAGACCTGGCCAACTTATGGCCTTTGGTGCAGATCCAACAGAGGAATTAGCGGAGGACAGGCTTAGAGTCACAGTGTCAGCTAGGTGGGTTCCAAAAAAATTGAAGTAAACCTTAGTGTATCGCGATCGGCAAACTTCTCTAAACTTTCAGTGTGCCCACCCTGAGCTTGCGCCTGAACTTATCAGCGTCACGCTCAAATATCGATACATTCCTTCACCTTAGTTCATTAATCCAGTAAAATAAGCAAATGGTGTGAGTAAGCAAAAATGACTAGTCAACTACTGATTTCGACAAGTGCATCCAGCTCATCTAGTGCTCCCAGTGGTCTAGAACCCGGTGAACCTGCTAGTAGTAGCACAGCCGTCTCGGAAGCCAGAAATCGTTTAATAGAATCCATGAAAAAATCTGCTTATCAAGTTGATCACCAAGTTAGAGTCCTGACCTTGCAAGCAGAGGCAGAGGCTTTACTTCAGCAACTGCAAGCTTTAAAACAGCAACGTTCGATCTCAGAACTAGCTTTAACTCATCGCTCCTAGGCGGCAGTCAGCCCCTCACCCGCTAATCCCTGCTTTCAAGTTTGGGAGCAGGGACACGGAACTTTAGTTTTCTCAGCGAGTGCTATGGGGTAAGATGATTTTTCTCTGCGATCGCCAGCTAGAAACTCGCTACGAACCGGAGTGATGCTCAATGGTGTGGGGCCGCTGTGGCTTGCGGATAAGCCAATATGAGAAATTTTTAGCCCTATCTCTAAAAAACTTAATACTTAAATTCAATCTTGTGGTAAAAAGGACTGGTTACTGAGCTTGCAGCTAGAGTGGCACTTTGGTTTGCAGCACTCATTTTTGCTGCCAAGTTTTTCTACATATCAATTGACGCAACTACTTGAAAAGCAGAACCTGCTACCTTGCATTAGCAGGTTTTTAATTGTGCACCCAGATATCACTGCTCATTGGAGAAAGTTCATTTCTTTATGACCGTATCGACAGTAAAGCCTGAAAACCTAGAGTTTGATGCACCTGCTTCAGCTCTACGTCTCAAAGACATTTTGAAGACCTTACCGAAAGAATGTTTTCAAAAAAATAGCCGCAAGGCGTGGTCTGCTGCATTATTCAGCGTCGCTGTCGTGGCTCTAGGTTATTGGGGTTTAGCGGTTGCCCCTTGGTTTCTTCTACCTGTGCTCTGGATTTTTACAGGGACCGCGTTAACTGGTTTTTTTGTGATTGGTCATGACTGCGGCCATCGCTCTTTTGCCAAACGCCGCTGGGTGAATGATTTGGTGGGTCACTTGTTCATGATGCCCCTGATTTACCCCTTCCACAGTTGGCGCATTCTCCATAACTTCCACCACACCCATACCAACAAGCTGGATATTGATAACGCTTGGCAACCGTTCCAGACAGAGTATTACGATAGTTTGCCACGCTCACTCCAGAACGGCTATGAGGGGCTGCGGGGACGCTTCTGGTGGGTCGGTTCGATCGTGCATTGGGCAGGGATACACTTTACTCTGGCGGAGTTTCAACCCAAGGACCACTCCAAGGTTAAGTTGTCTGTGGCGGTTGTGTTGATTTTTGCCGCGATCGCTTTCCCCACTTTAATTTTGACAACAGGCATCTGGGGCTTTGTGAAGTTCTGGCTGATGCCTTGGCTGGTCTACCATTTCTGGATGAGCACGTTCACTTTAGTGCATCACACCGCACCAGATATTGCGTTTTATCCTGAAGAGCAATGGAATGCGGCTGATTCTCAGCT
This sequence comes from Trichocoleus sp. FACHB-46, assembly GCF_014695385.1. Classification (NCBI taxonomy): domain Bacteria; kingdom Bacillati; phylum Cyanobacteriota; class Cyanophyceae; order Leptolyngbyales; family Trichocoleusaceae; genus Trichocoleus; species Trichocoleus sp. FACHB-46. The sequence goes on from NZ_JACJOD010000010.1 coordinate 120,799, forward strand.
TTCCGGTACGGTGCATTGCAATTACCCAGGTTGGGTGGAGTCTTTGTGCCATGACATTAACGTGCATGTGCCGCACCACATTTCCACCGCAATTCCTTCCTACAACTTGCGGATGGCTTACCAAAGCTTGCAGCAGAACTGGGGCAATCGCTTGTACAAAGAGTGCAACTTTTCCTGGGCATTGATGAAAGAAATTACAGACCAATGCCACTTGTATCATCCTGAGGCTTGCTACCGCTCGTTTACGGACTATCGTCAAGGTCAATAGGCATCACTTGCGGCTGAAATTTACGTTTTTTTATCTAACGGGAGTTTCAGCCGCTAGAATTAAGGCTATTCTGTGTAATCAGATTGCACGAATTTCAGCAATGTTGGTGAGGGAGTGGGCATGAACAGATTGCAGCAACTGGTAAGTTTCACGGCCACGGCTCTGGTCCTGGTTGGTTGTGCTGGGGGCGATCGCACGGCCCAGCAAAATCCCACTCCCGCTTCTCCGTCTGTGGCTAGTTCCACCCAAACTGTTAAAACTCAGCCGATCGCCCAACAAAACTTTTCTAAGCCCATCGTCCCACCCGTACCCGTGGTCAAAACGGTTCCCGTACCAGGTTTAGTGCAGCCTACTAACGCCACAGCTCGATTGCCGCAAATCGCCTCAGGTCGTCGTGACCCCTTTGCCGCTGTCGTGACCTCTCCAGTCGTGGTGCCTGGACCTGTGACTAGTACTAGTACTGCTACAAGACCAATCCCTCAGGTTGCTCCGGTGCCGAGAGTGGTGAGAACGGCTCCAGCTAGACCCGCTCCTAGTCAGCCTGCTCCCGCCCCAGTCTTTGCAGCTGCTCCTTTACCGCAGTTGCAGCCTAGCTCTCCTAATTTCACTACAGTTCCCTTACCTCCGCCTGCTCCGTTCCCTGGTGTGGTGCCTCTACCGCCTACCAGCGTTGCTAATGTGATCGAGGTGACTGGTGTGGTGCAAGTGGGCCAAAAGGTAAGCGCCATTATCAAAGTGCCAGCAGAGTCCACGAGCCGCTATGTCAGTGAAGGCGAGTATTTAGCGGGTGGCATTTTAGTCAAGCGAATTGAGTTAGGCACCCGCGAAGAGCCTTTAGTTGTGCTAGAGCAAAACGGCGTTGAAATTGTTAAATCTGTCGGTAGTGCAGGCAATACAGTGGCTCGCGCCTTCTAAGCGCTAAGGCGGAGGCTGGAACGAATTCTGATGTCTAGAATGGGAAGGAGCTTTGCTTGACCCCAGTCTCTAGGTAGGTGTGCGTAGCTATGAAGCGATCGCCTCAGTCAACGATTTCCCGGAATTTGAGTTATCAAGAGGTTTATACCTGCCCCATCTGCCGTCATGGTGAGATTGCAGGCATGACCTTGATGGATGCGTTTGCTTGTAATTTTTGTCGCCATATCTTCACAGCTAACTTGCGCGAGCAATCAGTTCAAGTGGTAGATAACTCTCACCCCTTAGCTTGGCGCTGGAATGGGCAAACTTGGCGAGGTCTGCACCAAGTAGATGGTGACCAAACTGTTTTAATTTGGTTGATCGGGTTGATTTTGGTCGTCTTGCCATCGGCTTTGGTGGGGCTGGCTTCTTATATGTTTCCGCCCCTTGATGACAGTCCTTCTAGCTCTGTCCCTTTGCTGTGGACGAGCTTAACTTTCTGTTTGCACTTTATTTTGGTGGCGTGGTTGGTGGCAGAGCATCACCAGTTCCCGCTGTATGTAGCTTGTAAGGTGCGATTGCAAGGACTTACCAATCGGCCTTAAGGGGTTAGCCTACTCGAATTGCTGTTTCTTGCTAGACCAGCGTTGGAGGCGGTAGCCCGTAGATCCATCCACGACGAGGACGGAGATACCACCATCGCCTAAGTCTGCGATCGCTAACAGTGACTGTTGGGCTGTTCCATTAAATTCGTTGTAAAGTACAGCGCCCGTATCTGACACAATCAAGGTCCGCGATCGCCCAGCAGGACGTTTCTGGGCGTCTGGCTGGTCAAGTTGCAAAGTAGCCAGCGTCTCTGGGTCAAGGGTAAACACGGCTTCGATTTGCTGGTTGCCAGTCAAGTCAATTTGTTGCACTTGCCAACTACCAATTTCGCTTTGTTGGAGTAGGCCCGCAGGGGTCGCTGTCACTCCAGCGGGTAATTGATTGCTTTGTTGTAGTTCTGTCGCTAGTGCTTGCAGGATCGGATTGGCCAGCTTAGGTTGCTGTTGATTCAGATCTGCCAAAGTAGTCACTGCGGGGGTCGTCCATTGCAAGGCCGTAGTCGTCAGGGCCAAAGGACGGGGTAGGGGTTGTGCAGCCGTAGGAGCGGGAAGGGGGTCGCCAGCCGCCAAAATCCGTATGGTGCCGCCTTGTAGTTGTATTGCTTTGGCTGTGGCGAAGACAGTGTCTTGTTGGCCCGCATCGGTCCAGACCAAAATCTGTAGTTGTGGATCGGTGGTGAGGCCCAGCAAATTCCACAACGGTTCGGCCCCATCAGCCTTGGAAAACTTGAGGTCAGAAAAGTTAGAGCGTTGCCAACGCTTGCCATCGTAAAAAGCCGTCACCTCCACTTCGTACCAGGTTTGTCCAGCCTCTAATTTCAAACTTGAGTTCTTTAGTTGCCACCAATCCGCAGGGTTGATTTGCTTAATTGGCTCTGCCGTGCCGACAACTTGGCTCAGGTGGGTGCTGGGAGGAACGACATCGGAAAAGTTGGGGTCGAGGCGATCGAGGAGTTTGCTAATCTGAGCGATCGCGGCTGGTTTGGTTTGGGGTTGTTTCTTTAACCAAGCGATCGCCGCAGCTTTATCTTTCTTAGCGCCAACAATTAAAGCGCCCCAGGCTTTGGCATCGGTTTGCATTGGGTCAACTTTGAGGGCAGCCTCGACCCGATTCCACAAGCGATCGGCATCTCCCTTCAACAGAGAGGCGACCTCCTGGCTGTTATCCACGGACGCTTGAAACACGGATAAGGCTCTGGCCCAACGACCATCAATTAAATTCGTGAGCACTTGTTGGCTAGGGCTAGCCCAAGACTTTTCTGCTTGAGCTTGGGTCGCTTCTGCATGCAGCCGCACAAAATCCATCTCGGCTTGGGCCGCGTTGGACCACAGGTCCGGATTGGCTTCACTGGCTTGGCGGAGCGATTTGAACCAGGCTAAAGCTGGAGACCATAAGCCACTCCGGGCTAAGGTCATAATTTTGCCGTAGGTTTCTGTATCAAAGGCTGGATCACTGAGCGAAATAGCTTCTAGCTGAATCGGGTCCGGTAAAAACTGCCGTGGCTGGACCTGATAAACCTCGAATTGCGGCTCTAAGCCAACGGTTTGGTCTACTACTAGTTCGGGGGTGGCTCCGCTAGTAATCGCTTTCCAGGCAGGAGCTTGGCCCGTAGAACTTGTCCACTCCAGCATCCAACCTAAGTAGTCTCGGTCAGGATTGTAGTGAGCCACGCGGCCATAAGCAATAGTGTCGTCGCCTCGTACCAACTCGCCGCTCAGCAGTAACCATACGCCTGAGGTGGGGACTTTGCCCTCAAAGCGCTGAATGGTGGTTAGCGGGAGCGATCGCGCGGACCCTTGGTTCTCTGAGTTGGCATCGACCAGTGGAGCGATCGCAAAAGATTCTTCTGGCCCCGCTACGGCGATTTGGCTAGCTAGCCAGTAAGACTGCTCTTGCTTAATCTGCCGCCGCGCATCCTCAACGGGTCGATAAACCTGGAGCTCAACAATTTGCTCACAGTTACTCTTGGTTGAATCTAGAGTGCTAGTGGCTTGACAGAGGGGGCGTCGAGCCAAAACCGGAATTAAAAGATCGGTGGCAGTTGCACTTTTGTTGGCTCCCTTGGCTTCATTGCCCAAAGAAATGGGTTCACCTGGAATCCGACCTGCTTGACGAATGCTGGCGCGAATTTCTGAGAGGGTTTGATAAGTCTCCTGGTTGGCAACCGGGATGCGAGTCCAAGTGGGTAAATATTGATTTAATCCCACGATCGCATCGGGATCAACAATCAGTAGAATGGCTATCCAAGCTCCGCCAACTGTCAGCCCCGCCGCACCACATAACAGTGCCAGTGCCCCCAGCAGCGAGAGCCAAGAATTACCCTGAGCCTTAGTGGGTGTCTGGGGAGGACTCGGAACTCTGGGTGGGGCAGCACTCGCAGGCGGCCTTGGAGTCGCTGGCTTGCGCGGTGGCAAAAGCTTCGGTTTCTTCTGGGGTTGGAGCGCAGTCTTATCCGGTTTAATTCCCATTCCAGCTTTCAGTTAGCAATCAAAAATCTTTGGCGATCGCAGGTTTGCAGTTGAGCTGACTGCGTACTGATCCATACAAGGTGTAGTGACCTCTTCCGGTCAACCCATAAAGTCTTGGAAGCGAGTTGGAGTCTCAAACTCCCCTTCCCTATGAGGGAAGGGAGTGTGGGTTAGGTCTCATAATGCCTAGCGGTCGCGCCATCAACTCAGCAAATTTGGAACTAACTGTACCCCTAATTCTCAATAGTTCAGCAGGAATTTCAGACTTTTGCCAAAATCTACAGAATTTAAGCTTCTAACAAGGCTTGTTCGTAAAGTTGGCCCGCCCGCTCCCAAGTGTAATTGGTTTCGATCATCGATCGCGCGTTGTGGGAAAGCTCTGCTCGTAAAGCTGGATTTTCAAACAACTGGCTAATCGCGTTGACGTACTCAGCCACAGAATTCGCTCGCAACGCCCGCAGAGGCACATTGGCTCCATCCACAGTTAAGCCCTCTAAGCCGCGATCGCTAGCCACAATGGGTGCGCCTGCTGCCATCGACTCCAAGGTTTTGGTTTTAATGCCCAAACCAACGCGGAGGGGCACGACGCATACTGTCGCTTGGTGCATGTAGTCCACCATTGACGGGACTTTGCCCGTGACCACCACACCAGGCTCATCTTTGAGGGCTAAAACTTCCGCGACGGGACGCGCCCCCACCAAGCTCAAGGTAGCTTCTGGATAACGCTGCCTGACTTGGGGAAACACCTCTAAGGCAAAGAAGCGAGCGGCATCAATGTTGTGGGAAGAATCCATCGCGCCCACAAACACCAAGCGTTGGCCGCCTGGGTCGCCAGGACGATAGGGAAATGTCTCTAAATCCACGCCGTTAGAAACGACGGTAATGGGAGAGCCTGGGGAAATGGCCGCTAGTTTTTGGCGATCGTCTTCCGTAGTGGCAATGAGACTCGAAAACTTGGCGCAATAGCGTTTCTCGTAGCGATAGAGCAAGGGCAGGTAGAGGCGATCGCGCAACGGATTTTCCGAAGCCCCATGCTCTAGATGGTTTAGCACCCAACCGTACACCGAGCTATGCACATCAACGACAGTATGGACAGATTGGCGAAACTCCGGGCGAATATAAACTTCATTGACGCTGTGTTCACAGGCGATCGCGTCACATTTCCCAGCGGCGACAAAGGTGTCTACCCAAGCTTGCACTTCTGGGGAATATCGTTTTAGGACGTTGGGGGGTGTGGTTTTGGCCACAGACTCGACGAAGCGGCCGACTTTACTCAGCAAGCCAGGTTTGGCTTGAGACTGCTCCCCAGGAAACACCATTAGGTGGCTGACCCATTGCTGCAGCGCTTCCACATCTTCATCGGAGGTCCAGCGTTGCCGCTCAGTCACTAGCGTCACTTCATGGCGCTGATGCAGATATTTCAATAAATTAAAAGTCCTGCCCTCCGCTGCTCCCCGGCTGGGGGGATAGGGGAACGTATTACAGGAGAGCACCAGAATTTTCATAGGAGTTGTTGGGAAAAACTATAACCATTCAATCTCTGTGGCTTGCTCAGATAGCTTGGCAGCTTGCTGACCCGCTGTTCTGGCTCTGGCGCAGTAGACGCTAATGGGCGTACTGATCAGCTCGATCGCGGAAGTTTTGCCAAGCAGCGTTTTGCCTGTCTGGATCGGTAGTTCCTTCAAGAACCAGCGGCTAAGCAGATAGGCCGATTCCTGCCAGGTGTGTTTGCGGGTTAAGCCTACGCCATAGAGTTCGTGTAAGTAACGATTGGAGCGACCATAGCGTTGCCACTGGCTTTTGAGGTCTTTGAGAGTAGCGCGATGACGATGTTGCACGATCGCCTGTTCGGCAAAATAGAGCTGCCATTCCGTTTGTTTCTGGATGCGCCAACAAATGTCAGCGTCTCCCCCGGTGGTCATGTAGGGTCGAAATAATCCTACTTGCTCCAAGGCTTGGCGTCTAATGGCTAAGTTGGCGGTTTGGCCGTAGGGACAGAATGAGTGAGCGAGAGTATCTTTTTGGCTCAGGAGGTTACGGCTGTCAGCGTAGCGCTCTAACAAGGTGGTGCCAGGCAGAGCAACAATTTCACCTACAACCAACCCATTACTGGGGGCAGCAAAGGGTGGCACAAGCAGCTCTAACCAGTTGGGTTGGGGGCGGCAGTCAGCATCAGTAAAGACAAAAATCTCTCCGATCGCAGCTCGAATGGCCGTATTGCGGGCGGCATAGGCACTTTGAATTTTGGCTTCGGTGAGATGGTGCAGGTTCCACCCTTCTGCTTGGGCGGACTCAGCGGCTTGCTGCAAAATTTCAGCAGTGCGGTCTTGGCTAGCATTATCGACTAAGAGATACTCCACCCGTTCTCTAGGGTAGGTCTGAGCCCGAAGGCAAGCCAAAAGTTCAGGTAAATCGGTTTCGCCGTTGTAGATTGGAATGACAACGGAAACCTGAGGCAAGAAGGTATCTGGCTGAGGGCTATCCATCGCTTGATTTCTCTAAAATCTTTATACAGCCGTCCCTAATCTTTATGAAATTCATATAGCGGGCTCGATCCAGATTTTAAACGGAGCGATACCATCAATATCGAAGTGGCAGTTTGGAACTGTATCTTCACTCCAGTTTTAATGCTCTAGGGATGCGAATTTAAGACATTTTGAGGGGCGCTTTCCCAGTCACAGCATTTTCTAGTAATCAACTCATGCCTAAAGTTAGTATTTGCATTCCTACTTATAACCGAGCCAATCTGCTCCCCTACGCGGTTAATAGCGTTCTTCATCAAACTTACACAGATTTTGAGTTGCTAATTTGTGATGATGGCTCGACCGATGCGACCCCCGAGGTGGTGAGCCAGTGGGAGGATTCGCGGATTCGCTACATTCGTCATCCCGTCAATATTAAGCGCAGCAAGAACATGCGCTCTGGTTTTGAAGCGGCTTGCGGCGATTATTTCATCAAGTTTGACGACGATGATGCGCTAACGCCAGAGTTTTTAGAGAAAACGGTTGCTGTGTTGGACGCTAACCCGGATGTGGATTTTGTCTGCACGAATCATTGGATTATTAATCCAGCGGGAGAGCGAGAGGAAGCAGCGACATTGGCCAATGCTGCGAAGTGGGGCAAAGATAAGTTGTCAGCAGGTGTGATTCGCAATTTAATTCACGAAACGTTTGTGCGCCAGAGTTTACAGGTGGGCTCGACGCTATTTCGCAAAGCTTGCTTGGATGAAGTGGATTTCATGCGCTTTGAAGCGGATGGCTGTGAGGATTTTGATTTGTTGGTGCGGTTGGCGATCGCGGGGAAGCAGGGCTACTTTTTGCCAGAGTATTTGATGGAATACCGCATGCACGGGGGCCAAAACAGCCTGCGACAGAGTATCCATTTCTTAAGAGCCAAGCTGTTCTGCCTTAACAGCTACCACTTTGATGAGAGTGATGTGGAGCGGCAGCGGATCAAAAAAGCGGCAGGCTTGAAGCAAGATCTGGCTTTGAGGTTAATTGAGAAAGGCGACACAGCGGAAGGCCGTCAACTTTTGCAAGAAGCGAATCAAGTTTTGGGCACTTCTAACCGCGCTAAGGCAGGCTTGGTGCTCTCGTACCTACCAGAAAGTTTGCGCCAAGTTGCGTTTAATTTATTCCGCCAAGTGCGAACCAAGGACTACGCGGAGCAGGTACGCCAAGTACAAACTTCTAGCTAAATTTGGGTGCTAACAAAAGTGGGTGATTCAGGGGTAATTAAGAGCGATCGCTGCAAGCTAAGTTAGGATTCCGGGGAATATATAAATTCTGAACCCCAAAAAGTAAAGGTCATGAAATCGACGGCTCAATTATCAACGCCTGAATTGAAGTTTCTCCTGACCCTCTTAGATTGTCCCGATTACCGATCAGGTCTGAGCGCCAAACGATTTGCCAGCTTCAAGGGCAAAAATACACTTTGTAAGGACTTGGGCGATCGCGGTCTAGTCGATTTTTCTCAGGAAGTTAGCACTGTCAAAATTCTGCCGCCAGGTCGTGCTCTCTTGAAGGTTGATCCAGCGCAACTACCTATTAAAGACAAAGAGCTTAAAGTGCTGCAAAAGCTCGCTGATTCGGCTGGAAAAGTGGCTCCCAGCAAAATCACGTTGCTTAAAGCCTCTGAAAGAGAAGTGATTTTGTTAGCTTTGAGTGAGAGAGGATTAATCGAAGCTGAAAGGAGTATTAAAAGAACTAAAGCAGAAGTGTGGCTAACTGAACGAGGTATTGAATATTTGCGGGATGACTATAACCCTAAGGGAGCTGCAACCATTAATTTGGAATTGCTAAATCACTATATCCAATTCTTGCGGAAGTCTTTGGGTGCAACAGCAGACTCAGCAGATGTGGAGACTTCTATAACTCCCGAAAATGACAATTCATCTGTTCCAAAAATCGATGATTTGAGTGATGAAGTCATTCTTAAGATAATTCAGCAGCTAGATCAAGAACTTGGCACGGACAACTACTTACCACTCTTTCATTTGCGGCAAAAATTACAGCCACCTCTCTCTCGTGAACAATTGGATCAAACGCTTTATCGCTTGCAGCGCAATGACACAATTGAACTAAGTTCATTGGTCGATCCTACTTCCTATACATCTGAGCAAGTTGCTGCTGGAATTCCTCAGGATGCAGGTGGCGCACTCTTTTTTATTACTGCGAATTAAATTTTGATTTTCGATTTGATTGGTTAGTTAGCAACTTACTCATTCGCCCACTAAAGCTTGAGCATGACATCGATTGATGAGATCATTAAGCGTGAAGTCAACCCCTTTGACTTGGTTAATCTGAAGCCTGGTAACTTTTGGGGTGAACAGCAAGATGCAGCCCAAACTGTGGATTCTATTCATCAAGAGGCCATTACTGAGATCGAAGCACTGGTTGATTTAGTTGCTAAAGATCACGTTAGTCGGACTGTTTTGCTAGCAGGTGATTCTGGTTCTGGCAAGAGCTATCTTTTGGGTCGGCTCAAGCGCACCCTGAATCCTAAAGCCTTTTTTGCCTATATTGGCCCTTGGGCAGACAGTGACCATATCTGGCGGCACATTCTCCGCTATACCGTCGATAGCTTAATGCACAACCCAGAGGGGCAGCAAGACTCTCAATTGCTACTCTGGCTGAAGAGCTTATCTGCCTTTACTAAGCGAAATCTTAAGCAGCGTGTACTCAATGATAGTGTTTGGAAATTGTTGCAAAGCGATCGCAAAAAATTTATCAAACACTTAAAAAACACCTACAAAAGTGCAGGAATTTATAGTCCCGATATCTTCTTTGGTATTCTTCACGATCTCACCAATCCTGAGCTTTATGATTCGGCTTGTGAATGGCTGCGCGGTGATGATTTAAGCGAAGAATCCATGCAAGCTCTTAAAGTTAGAAACTGCATTGATACAGAAGATGCAGCTAAAAATATTTTGGCAAATTTTGGTAGAATTTCCACCGAAACTCAACCCATTGTAATTTGCTTTGATAACTTAGAAACTTGTCTATTTAATCAAAATGGTATTCTCAACCCACAACCACTCTTTAATGTTAATACCACAATTCATAATGATTACCTAAGAAACTTTGTCATCATAATTAGTGTTGTTACAGATATCTGGAAGCGCAGCTCAGTTCGAATTCAACAAGCTGATAAAGCTCGTCTTGAGACAACTATTCAGCTTAAAAGAATTAACTTAGAGCAGGCAGAAGCATTATGGACTTATAGATTGGGGTCTTTGCATCATCAGGCGAAACCAAAACCAGAATCTAGGATTTATCCACTTACTAAGCAGCTTCTAGAACAAAGCTTTCCTGGTACTAAAACTGACCCTAGAAATGTCTTGATTTTAGGTAGACAGGAGTATCGAAAGCACAAAGATTCTATAGGTGAAAATCTTCCTGATCCTGATCCCGAGCCAGACTCACAATCTGAGTTTCAGTTGTTATGGCAGCAGGAATATCAAAAAACAGAGCAAAAAATTACCAAAATAGCTCTCTTATCTGCACCTGAGCTAGTTCGGATGTTACAAGAGGCTTGCATTGCTTTAGGTGTGAAAGAAGCTAGACCGAAGCTCCTAGGCGGGAAGTATGCCAGCTACTCCCTGAGCTATAAGCACCCCCAAGAGAAAAAGCAAGTAGGAATTATTTGGACAGAGGACTCAAATATGACTAGCTTCTATACGGTGATGAATGCTTGTCAGACTCTTGTGAATAAACGAACCGATCATGCTTTATATCTAATTCGTGCTGCTAGCGTAGGGACTCCTAAGCTTGTAGGTCAGCGCATCTACCAGCAGATTTTTACAGGAAATCCTCATCAGCACCTTAAGCCTAATTTGCCTTCTGTTCATACCTTGGCAACATACTATAGCTTTGTTAACTCTGCATTGGCAGGTGAGCTAGTAGTTGCAGGTACAACAACTACCTTGGAACAATTGCAAACCTTAGTTCGAGAATCAAAAGTTTTAGAAGGTTGTGCGCTGTTAAAGGAGTTAAAGATTATGCCGGAAGGGAGCAAGCCCCCCCTAGCCCCAATTAAAAAATATTTGCTGAACTTAATCAAAAACCAGCATTTTATAGGGCGAAAGGTTTTAGTCGATAATACTCATGGTCAGTTTTCTGATACAGATATATCTCACATTGGTCAACTAATCGAGCAGTTCTATAGAGACAACATAATCCAGATTATTAATCCTCACGAAGAGCTAGATAATCAACTGGTCTGTTGGATTCCAGAAAAAAATATTCCTGTTTAGAAAGCTATTGTTTCGCTAAATATTTGCAAGTTAAATTTTTCTCATGCCTTATGTAACGAAGATTGAGGATATTCAAGCATATATCACTAAGTTTTCTTTGGCGAAGACCTTGTGGTTAGATACAGAAGTTGCGGATTGGAGTACTTCAAAACCTCGCCTTTCTTTAATTCAGGTTTTGGTTGAGCCAAATAATGCAACTCATGAATCAACTTGCATTCTTGACGTACTAGATAGACCTGATTTAGCGGCAGATTTTATTGCCAAAATTATGGTTCATTCTCATATCGAAAAAGTTTTTCATAATGCTTGCTATGACTTGAAGTATTTGGGAGGCCAACAAGCTCAGAACGTCACCTGCACTTTGAAGTTAGCCAAAAAGATTGGCAAACAAGTACTAGGCACTACTAACTTAAAGCTAAAAACCCTTGCTACTGAACTCTGCCAGTTTTCTGATGTAGATGCGGAAGAACAAGGTAGTGATTGGGGCAGGCGATCGCTCACGCCTAAGCAACTACACTATGCTGCGATGGATACCGTTTATCTTGCTGCTGTCCATCGCTGTTTGTTAGAGAAAACTGATCCAGAAGCTGTGACGAGAATTTTCGATATGGCATCTAACGGCACTCAGAAATTCAAACCGAAGGCTGATCCTGCTTCCTTAACTGCTACTAAGGTTCGGGTCGCGTTTGAGTGTCCGCGTCTTTTTTATCTGCATCAGAAGTTTGGTGGCAATACCCTTTTTATTCCCACGGATGGAAACATAAATTTTGGGGTAGGTAATGCTTTTCATAGTTTGGCTGATGCGTTTGTTCAGCTAGCGCTACGAGAGCCTCAATTTCAAGCGCTCATGCAATCTAATGCAGATCAGCTTCAAGTTGAAGAAGTAGCCGCCCAAATGCAATCGTTGTTTTATCAGCTGAAGTTTTTTCCCTATTTGCAAGAAGTGTCTCAAAAAGACCCGCGCCAATCTCCTGGGTTACTAAAGGTATGGACGGGTTTACAAGGACTAATCAAAAAATTTGCTGAGCTATTAATCAAGAATCGACTGTTCTGTGATGCAAAAACTGTTATTCAGAAAACTTTCGTTACTGGCGATCGCAAACTTGAGTACGTTTTTACATTGCCGGATGGTACACAACAACGAGTTGCTGGTGAATTTGACTGCTTAGTTTACAACTTTGAACTTCAGCAACAGTGTGTTATTGAATTCAAAACTTATCGGCCTATTGACCCTTCAGCTCAGTTAGCGCAAGTAGCACTATATAGCTATATGCTCTGGGCCAAGAATAAAATTGCTGTAGACTCTGCTGTTTACTGCGTTCTACCAGAGTTTCAAGAATATTCTTATTCTTGGAAGCAGCTAGAGAGCACTGTACACCAGCTCATTCCGCATAAGTTACAACAGATGCAGCAATGGCTGATGTGGGAGCAAAATCGGCTTGAACCCCCGCCATCCACTCTTGAGGCTCAACGTTGCAACATCTGCCCCCAATACGAAAAATGCCAAACTTACTTTGCAGTTGGCGATCGCTCCACTACTTCGGATGGGGGAGCTAAAGCGATCAAGCCACCTATTGTCAAAAAAATTAAGCTGCCAGAACCGAATGCCGATGAAGTGGGAGCAGCATTAGTAGATACTTTGCATTCTTTCAAGCTAGGAGTTGATTATCAAGGGGCAGTGACAGCTCCTACGTTTATTCGAGTCAAGCTAAAGCCACATCCTGGTGTTAAAGTTGCTTCACTTCTAAACCGCTCAGCAGACCTTCAAGTGCAGCTTGGCTTGGCGAATCCTCCCTTGATTACACCGCAAGCAGGTTATGTCAGCGTTGATCTACCGCGCTTAAATCGCCAAGTAGCTCACTTCGATCACTATATTCAGCCCGTTTATTCTTCCCCAACTGAACCTATCAAGATTGCGGTCGGTGTTGATCTCAACGGTCAGTTAATCGAAGCTGATTTGTCAGAGCCAAATACCTGCCACTTTTTAGTGGGTGGAACAACAGGTAGCGGTAAGAGCGAATTTTTGCGATCGCTGCTGTTAAGCTTGATTTTTCGGCACTCGCCCCAAAACCTCAAGGTTGCTCTAGTGGATCCCAAACGGGTAACGTTTCCTGAGTTTGAGTCCATGCCTTGGCTACACTCACCCATTGTCAAAGACACGGAGCCAGCTATTGACCTGATGACTGAACTGGTCGATGAAATGGAAGCTCGTTACAGGCGTTTAGAGAAAGCTAGATGTGGAGATATTAAAGCTTACAATCAGCAGGCAACTCAGCCTTTGCCACGCATTGTCTGCATTTTTGATGAGTATGCTGACTTCATGGCTGAAAAAGAAGCTAGCAAAGAACTAGAGCAAAGTATTAAGCGATTAGGAGCCAAGGCACGAGCAGCTGGAATTCATTTAATCATTGCCACACAGCGTCCAGAAGCCAAAGTCGTAACGCCTCTGATTCGATCCAACTTGCCAGGACGAGTTGCACTTCGCACAGCTAGCGAAGCGGATTCTACCATTATTTTGGGTGGCAAGCAGTCAGAAGCAGCCTACCTTTTAGGTAAAGGTGACTTGCTCTATCATTCGGGTGCTGGTTTGTGGCGGCTTCAAAGCCTATTTGCAGAAAAGGTGACTTTACCAGGAAATGCTTAACTGCGCTTGAAGAGAGAGGTGAAGCGGTCTTTGACGTTGGCGATCGCCGATTGGAACGCATTGGCAACTGCTTGCTCAGGTTTTACGGCAACTTGGATCGGTTCGTCGCTAAATTCCTTCAAGCGATAGCCGTATTCCAGATTGGCTTGATTTTTGCGGAGGATGGGGAATAGGCGGAATGCACCTTCGCGCAAATCCTTCTCGCTGTCGTAGATTGCCATGTTGATTTGGCTGCTACGCTTCACCGCGATCGAGCCGACCGGATACCACTGCTTCTTACCCTGAATTCGCATATAGATATTGAACTCAGGCACCCCATCAGTCTTCATTTTGTCGTACTGCTTCGAAGCTTCAGTCCGCTTGACAGCTTTCTTAGAAACAGACTTTTTTGGGGTTTCTGCCTTACCAAATCCACCACTCGTCACAGCGATCGCTCCTTGCTCTCTTAAGGAAAGTTTACAGTATTTTCAGAAATGAGAGAACTACCGAGAGTGCGGATATCTACCCGATCCCCATTACGCTAAGATGCTGTTTCTAGGGACTTCATAATCAGGTGAAAATTGGCAGCGATCGAGTATTCTTAAGGGTCAGAGTAGCGATCGCAACCAGCAAAGATTCCCCTGAGTAAAGTTTAAAGTTTGGTACCACTGCGCTTATGATCTGGACTGCATGTTATGTCGTAGGTGCCTAACCCCCTAACCCACCCTGGCTCGGCCATGCATGACCCTTGAGAGGACGCAACGAATGGGATTTATCATCGCAACTGCAAACATGAAAGGTGGCGTTGGCAAAACGACCCTCACCATCAACTTAGCCACTGCCCTGGCCAAAAATCATGGCAAGCGAGTTTTAATTGTCGATCTCGACACCCAAATCAGCGCCACCCTCAGCCTCATGGCTCCCGGCGATTTTGCCAAGCTCCGCAACAATAAGCGCACCCTGCGACACCTAGTACATCGGGCCATTTATAGCGACAAACAACTGCCTAATCTTGTCCCTGAAGCAGTCCAAGCCTACATGTGTAATGTCAAAGGATTGGATTTGTTACCTGGAGATATTGATTTATACGATGAATTCTTAGTTTCTGAAATGCTGTTTGAAAAAGCCACAAAAGACAGCACCAAAAACTTTGAACAAGTTTGGAATAACTTTGAAAAAGGGCTTATTTCAAGTATTCTGCAACCTGTTCTGAAAGACTACGATTTCATCATTCTCGACTGCGCCCCTGGCTACAACCTTTTGACTCGCAGCGCTCTCTTAGCCAGTGATTTCTACGTTCTGCCTGCTAAACCCGAACCCCTCTCTCTAATCGGAATTCAACTTCTGGAACGACGCCTTGCCAAACTGCGAGAAACTCACAAGGAAGGTACACCAGTCAAGATTCAACTGCTGGGCATTACTTTTATGCTCTCTGGCAATATACTCACGAGTCGCTATTACAGCCAAGTCATGAAGCGGGTGAACGAAGACTACAGCGAAGCCAAAATCTTTAAGACTCGGATTCCTGTAGATGTGAATGTCTCTAAGGCTGTCGATTCATTTACCCCTGTGGTGCTCAGCAATCCGAGTTCATCAGGTGCTAAAGCCTTTGCGGGACTGGCCCAAGAATTTCTACAAAAACTCACGGTTGCGGCCCGCCTGGACCAAAAGCCTAGCAAGTTTGCCCTCGCTGACATGGAGTAAATCTTGAAGAAATCGTAGGGGCTTAGCTTCTACTCCAAATGCTAAGCCCTGAAATACCAAGCGCAGCAATCAGCTACACCGAACTCTCGGCGGGTTGCTTTTCTTTGGCGGTTTCTTGCACGCGCAGGGCGACTTCTTGCCCATAGGTGAGTTCTAGAATATGGCCATCTGGATCGGTGACAAAGGCCCAGTAGCCAATTGGGGGGCCTGCATCAGCGGGGCCGTTGTTAAGACAACCTTCTTCTCTGGCTTGGTCACAGAGGCGATCGACGACTTCGCGGCTTTCGCAGGCGACTCCTAGATGAGCAGGGGGTAAAAGTTTGTGCTCGACGTTGGGTTCTTGTAGCAACACAATCACAAAGGGCCGCGTGTGGTCGGTGAGCCAAGCTACGTTCTCCCCGGTTTTGGGGTCAGTGCGCCGATGCACCGCTTCCATGTTGGCGTATTTGCCATAAAAGGCAATGCTGGCGTCCAAGTTGGTAACGGGCAAGGCCACATGGGTGAATCCAATATCAGTCATTTTTAGTTCAAATCTTGAGGCTTTACTTCACCACTATGGCGTGCAAGCCTGCCAGACGTTATCTTCTGGGAGATAGAACTATGGGCGATCGCGAACAAAGAACCTCTCCCCCAGCCCCTCTCCTACAAGGCGAGGGGAGCAAAAAGTCTCTCAAAGCCTTATCTATAATCCGATTCCCCATTCCCTAGTAGGGAAGGGGGCTAGGGGGTTAGGTCAATCTAAAATTGACCTTCTAGGGCGGGTTCGCAGCGTTCGCAGAGTAGGGAATGGGCTGCTGATTCGCCAACGTGGGTGGAGTAGTTCCAGCAGCGATCGCATTTTTCGCCATCGGCTTTCACTACACCCACACCGAGCGCATCAGATTGGGAGCTGTATTGCAAGCCTTCTAGAGCAGCGGGGGAGTCGAGCAGTTCTACCTGGGAGACAATGAACAGGTAGCGCAGTTCGTCTACGCCGTTGCCGTTGAGGCTGGTGGCAGGGTTCATGGTTTGTAGCTGCTGGCGTAGCTCTAGGTCAGGTACATAAAGTAGGAGCTTAGCTTCCAGCGAGGAGCCGACCATTTTCTCAGCGCGGGCTTTCTCCAACACTCGGTTAACTTCGGCGCGAATTTGCCGCAAGGCAGGCCAGGATTTTGCCAGAGATTCCACTTGCCAGCGACCTTCGAGATGCACCCAACCCGCTTCAAACACTGATTTGTAGGGGGTGGAGTAGGGCAGGAATTGCCAGATGTCTTCGGCCATGTGGGAGAGCACGGGCGCGATCGCTCTCGCCAAGTTCTCAAGGATGATCCGTAACACGGTTTGGCAACTGCGACGACGGAGAGCATCCGAGGCGCTGATATACAGCCGATCCTTGGCGATGTCTAGGTAGAAGTTAGACAAGTCTACGACGCAGAAGTTTTGCACCGTCTGGAAGAAGCGGAAGAACTGGAAGCTCTTGAAGGCTTCGGTGATTTCGTTGAAGACTTCGCAGGAGCGATGCAGCATGTAGCGATCGAGTTCTGGCAAGTCTTCGTAGGCGATGGAATCTTTGGTGGGATCGAAGTCGTGCAAGTTGCCGATCAAGAAGCGGGCGGTGTTGCGGATCTTGCGATACACGTCCGACATTTGCTTCAGGATGTTTTTGCCAATCAGCACGTCGGAGGAGTAATCCACGGACGACACCCAGAGGCGCAGGACATCGGAGCCATAGGGAGGTTCGTCTTTTTGGTTCTTGCCGCCGTTGATCACGATCATCGGGTCTACGACGTTGCCCATTGACTTACTCATCTTGCGGCCTTGCTCATCCAAGACAAAGCCGTGGGTCAAGACGGTGTTGTAGGGCGCAACGCCATTGGCGGCGACGCTGGTGAGCAAGCTGGATTGGAACCAACCCCGGTGCTGGTCGGAGCCTTCCAGATACATGTTGGCGGGGTAGCACAGTTCCTCGCGCTGCTTCGCGACTGCGGCCCAGGAGGAGCCAGAGTCGAACCACACGTCCATTGTGTCGGTGCCTTTGCGGTAGCTGCGACCGTTGTTGCGGTAGGTTTCTGGCAGCAGCTCTTCCACCGGGAGCTCCCACCAAGCATCAGAGCCTTTCTCAGCAAAGATGGCTTGGACATGGGCGATCGTTTCTTCGGTAAGCAAAGGTTCTCGGGTGGCTTCGTCGTAGAACACGGGGATCGGCACGCCCCAATTCCGTTGACGAGAGATGCACCAATCGGATCGCTCAGCCACCATTGAGGTGATGCGGTTTTCGCCTTGGGCGGGAATCCATTGGACAGAGGCGATCGCTTCTAGAGCGGCTTCCCGGAACCCAGATACCGAAGCAAACCACTGTTCAGTCGCTCGGAAGATAGTTGGCTTTTTGGTGCGCCAGTCGTAGGGATACTTATGGACGTAGGGTTCTTCTTTGAGGAGCGAACCCGCAGTTTGCAAGGCATCGATCACGGCTTGGTTGCCAGGGCCGAGGACGTTTAAGCCTGCAAATGGGCCTGCCTCTTCGGTGAAGTCGCCGTTGTCGTCTACTGGCGCGAAGACAGGTAAGCCGTAGCGCAAACCCACTTGATAGTCATCTTGACCATGACCGGGGGCAGTGTGAACCAAGCCTGTACCGGATTCGGTTGTGACGTAATCGCCACCCACGACAATCGGGCTTTCGCGATCGAACAAGGGATGGCGATAGGTGGAATGCTCTAGGGCTTGGCCTTTGAGCGTGGCTTTAACGGTGAGAGTCGTCCCCAACACTTCTGAGAGGCGCTCCACGAGTTCGGCGGCGACGATCAGGTATTTGGTGTCGGGGAGGCGATCGCTAGGTCCGACTTCTACCACCGCGTAGTTTAGCTTTGGGTTGACGCTGACGGCCATGTTGGCGGGAATCGTCCAAGGAGTTGTAGTCCAGATTGCCACTTTCAAATCTGGCAAATAGGGGCCAAAAGCCTCCTGAGCGGTGTCAGACAACCCAGTCATGGGGAAGGCGGCGTATAAGCTGCGAGAGGTGTGGCCTTCGGGATACTCCAGTTCTGCTTCTGCTAACGCTGTTTTGGAACTAGGACTCCAGTAGACAGGCTTGCGACCGCGATAAATATGACCTTTCAACACCATTTGCCCAAATACCCCAATCTGAGCCGCTTCATAAGCAGGTGTGAGAGTCAAATACGGATGCTCCCAATCGCCCCAGATGCCATAGCGCTTGAAGGATTGGCGCTGGTCGTCCACAGTGGCGATCGCAAAATCTCTGGCTTTGTGGCGCAGATCCAAGGGCGTTAGCTTTTGCCGCTCGTCTGGTTTCATGTTTTGCAGAACTTTCAGTTCAATCGGCAAACCATGACAATCCCAACCGGGAACGTAGCGAACTTTGCGCCCCTGAAGCAGGTGAAACTTATTAATAATATCCTTCAGAATCTTGTTGAGGGCGTGGCCAATGTGCAGCGAACCATTGGCGTAGGGAGGCCCATCATGCAGAATAAACAGCTCACCTGGATTGTTCTGCGACAGGTGCTCATAAATCTGGTGCTCTGCCCAAAACTGTTGCAGCTCTGGTTCGCGTTTGACAGCATTGGCGCGCATGTCAAAGTTGGTTTTGGGCAGATTGACGGTGTTTTTATAAGTTCCTGATTCTGTCACAGTCGGAAGCCAACGAAGGATAAAGGTCAAGTCTTGCTTTGACCATTATCCTTGACAAGCTCCCTATGCTTCAAGTTTAGTTTTCAGGATTTTCAGATGACTCTGAATTTTCAGGGTCCTGAGGCTGGGCCTGTTCTACCAAAAATGGGTTGGGTGGGTTGGGCCGCTTTAGCTCTGGGGTGTCCTCCGATGTCGCTTCGGACGCCGCGATCGCTTCCTCTACCGCTTCCGGCTCAACCAGCGTAAATGTTGCAGGTTCAATCGGCGGAGCATTGAGATCGATGTCTTCTTGCTGACGCTCAATTGGATCGCCGGGGCCAATCGGTTCAGCAGGTGGAGCTAGGTCAATTTCGGCTGCATCTACTGGGATGGCTTCGGCAGGCACGAAGGGATCACCAAGCGGGTTCTCTACCACTTCAAGGCCTGTAGCTGCCTGCTCCACTGCTTCTGGAGTGGCTTCATCTTCTGGGATCGATGCGGATACATCACCAGAAGGGGTAAAGCCAGTGGGTACCACTACGTCATCTAGCGCTTCTGGAGCTACTTCGGCGGCGTTGTTGAGCAGGGTCTCTTCTTCGTCAACGCTTAGCAGTTCGGCGTTGGTCGTCGCAGTTGGTGTTTCGGCAACGGCTTGGTTGGGTGACTCTAGCAGTAAAGTCGGCTCGTCGTCACTCAATGAGGTCGGTGAGCTAACTGGCGTTGGCGTTGCAGCTGCGGCAGTGGGGTCAGCCATGTCGTCCTCAAGCTCATCGCTCACCTCGGTGTCTGCTCCAGGACCCGACTTAGGCGGATGATTGAGCTCGATCATGGGGCGGCTGGGTTTCTTCTGGCCAATCTTGGCGATCGCACCCTTCACCGTGTCAACCAGTCCTGACACAGAAGCTAAAGGGTTAGAGGTTGCTTTGGCGCTGGAAGTTGATTGACTGCCACTGGTGCCAGAACCTACTACTTCAGTGGGTACCGTAGCCCCCGAACTAGCAGATGCACTGGTTGAACTGGGTGACTGGCCCGTACCTCCCTGCGATCGCTCTTTCACGCTATTGAAGAGACGGCTGGCTTGGTCCTTGAGTTGGGTCACGTTTTCGGAGGAAGAGAAGCCAATCAGCTTGTCTCGAACTTGCTGAGTGGTGCCTCGCAGGGCGGCTGGTGTTGCCTGGACAGGCAGTTGAGTTTTTTGTTCAGCTGGGGTGAGATCCCAGCGCATTTTTAGGGTTTGCCAGCCAAACCAACCGAGGAGGGCGACGCTTGCCGTCTGACCCAGTAGGACACCCCCGGTGATCCGTCCCGCACAGACCCATAGCACTAGGGCATAAAACAGAGCAATACCGCTCCAAATAAAATCGCTTTTGCGATGAACTTCTGGAAAGAAGAAAGCGGCCATATATAGAGCAAAGCTGCCAAGCGCGACAGCCAATGCCAGGATGTATGCAAGCATCGTGCACTCCCTACTGCATCTGACGACTACTCATTCAATCTACTGCCTTAATGTCTATTGTCTCTGACATATTGAATCCTAAAGCAGGCTGAATTGTCCTGAGGCTCTGGTTGTAAAGGTGGCGAGGCGATCGCGTTGGCGTAACAATTTGTAGCGATCGCCTCAGCTTAATTCATGCTTTCTAGGGATAATCTTTCTGAATTTCTTTCCCTAGACAGACTCAAATCCTCATTTTTCCAGCCTTTTGCGGAGGCTCTTAATTTCTTCTTCCAGTACAACCTAAGGGGATCGGGCTACCCTGAAGGGGAATCACAGGCCCTGATACATGCAGAGTTGGTAAAAAGTGTTATGACCCAGCAGAGCTTTGGTCTCATTGGTTTAGCGGTTATGGGTGAGAACCTAGCCCTGAACGTTGAACGTAATGGTTTTCCGATTGCCGTTTATAACCGAACCCCAGACAAAACCGATGTCTTCATGGCACAGCGGGCGCAAGGTAAGCAAGTCAAAGCCGCCTACTCCATTGAAGACTTTGTAGCTTCCCTAGAACGGCCCCGAAAAATTTTAATTATGGTGAAAGCGGGGGCTCCAGTCGATGCTGTGATTAATCAGCTGAGACCCCTGTTAGAGCCTGGTGACATCATTATTGATGGTGGCAACTCTCTCTATGAAGATACGGAGCGGCGCACTAAGGAGTTAGAACCTTCCGGACTCCATTTTGTCGGCATGGGAGTCAGTGGCGGCGAAGAAGGAGCCCTGAATGGCCCCAGCTTGATGCCAGGTAGCTCTAAAGCTGCCTATGATGAACTCGCTCCCATTTGGACCAAGATTGCGGCCCAAGTGGATGATGGCCCTTGCGTGACCTACATTGGTCCGGGTGGGGCAGGGCACTACGTCAAAATGGTGCACAACGGCATTGAGTACGGCGATATGCAGTTGATTGCAGAAGCCTACGACTTGCTGAAGAATACCCTAGGCTTAAATCACAACCAGCTACATGAAGTTTTTGCTGAGTGGAATACCACCGAAGAACTCGACTCTTACCTAATTGAAATTACAGCCGACATCTTCAAGAAAATTGATCCCGATACAGGCAATGCCCTAGTCGATGTGGTTCTAGATGCTGCTGCCCAGAAAGGGACGGGGCGTTGGACGGTTGCCAGTGCGTTAGAGCTAGGTGTTTCCATCCCCACCATGATTGCTGCCGTGAATGCCCGGATTACCTCTTCTCAAAAAGAAGAACGGGTCGCTGCTTCTAAGGTACTGACAGGGCCAACGGGTAAGTATGAAGGTGATACCAAAGCCTTCATCGGCAAAATCCGGGATGCTTTGTACTGCTCCAAAATCTGCTCCTACGCTCAGGGCATGGAGTTGTTGAGCGTTGCCTCTAGAGATTTCAACTACGGCCTGAATTTAGGTGAAATTGCTCGGATTTGGAAAGGCGGTTGTATCATTCGGGCTCGCTTCTTGAATAAAATCAAGCAAGCTTTCGATGAGAACCCTAGCTTACCCAATTTGCTGCTAGCTCCGGAGTTTAAGCAAACGATTCTGGATCGGCAAGACGCTTGGCGTGAAGTGGTGATTCAAGCCGCCAAATTGGGCATTCCTGTGCCTGCTTTTAGTGCTTCACTTGACTACTTTGACAGCTACCGTCGCGATCGCTTGCCTCAGAACCTAACTCAGGCCCAGCGCGATTACTTCGGTGCCCATACCTACCTGCGAGTAGACAAGCCAGGAGTCTTCCACACGGATTGGACCCCAGCGGCTCAGGAATCTACCCAGACTTCCACGCCTGAAGTTCCTCTAGATGGTAAAGAGCCAGGAACTGTGGCACCGGAAGAGGTGAAAACTCAGGAAGCTCAAACGCAGCGTTAACCAGCTTCAAAGTTTGGCTCCTCCTCTCAATCCTATGCCTCCCTCAGGGGGCATTTTTTGTGCTCTTGATACCTTGTACTACTGGAAGCTAATGATCTTTGCCATTTTGAAACGCTCCAGCTCTACACCTTTACGAGTCACGACTTCGGTTTCTGTGATGTGATATCCCATTTTTGAGAAGAAAAACTTAGAGATGCGGCTAGCTTCAGTGTGCAGATGCTCTACTCCTCGTTGGATTGCATAGGTTTCTAGTTTTAGGTAAATCTTGGTGGCATATCCTTGCCGCGCCGCTTGGCTGGCTGTGTAGAGAAAAGCAATATGATTGAGCGGATTTAATTGCCCAAAAGCGAGTAATTGCCCCTCTGATACAGCAACCAATGTCAGGCCCTGCTGGAGCGATCGCCGAAATTCTTCAATGTCGTCAGGATAAGCAGACCAGACGGCTATTTGCTCAGCGTTATAGGCCGTAGCCCCAATGCCAAGGACAGAGTCTTGGTAAATCGCCGCGATCGCTTCAGCATCGGTCGTTTGATAAGGACGAATCAACATGATTTTTAGATCCGGATTAAGCTCTGCCCAGAGAGAGATTTACTTGTCAGTTTTAACGAACTACAAGGGAAAGGCCACTAATTCGGCACAAGTAACTCGGCACAGCTAATTCAGTACAAGTATCCAGCACAAGCAATTCGGCACAGTTGGAATGGTGATCGAAAACCCCGTCGGCAACGTTTCTGAAGAAGTTTTTGTCTTTCCAACATCCTTCGCCCAGCAGCGGCTGTGGTTTCTGGAGCAGCTTGTTCCCAACACCTGTTTATATAATGTGCCGACTGTATTTCGCCTGACTGGTGCCCTCAATGTAGTTGTTTTAGAGCAAAGCTTTAATGAGTTGGTGCGTCGTCATGAAACTCTGCGAACAACTTTTGTGGTGATTGACGGAGAACCCGCGCAGGCGATCGCACCTCGTCTTAATATCCCTCTCTCCATCATCGACTTGCAACATTGTTCTGTCCTAGAGCGGGAAGCAGAAGCGCAGCAACTGATCCGGACAGAAATGCAACGGCCATTCTGTTTGTCTCAAGGGCCGCTGATTCGGTTGGTCCTGTTTCGGTTGGCTCCATCAGAACATATCCTTTTGATCAATTTGCATCATATCGTTTTTGATGAATGGTCCAGTGGCATCTTGATCCGAGAATTGGGGGCTTTGTATACCACTTTGAGTACAGATGCAGCTTCTCCTTTATCAGATTTGCCGATTCAGTATGCAGATTTCGCTCATTGGCAACGAGAATGGTTGCAGGGAGAAATTTTAGAGTTACAACTTGCTTACTGGCGACAACAGTTGCGAGAAGTGCCTGTGCTAGATCTTCCGACCGATCGCCCGCGTCCCAATCTGCCTACTTATCAGGGGGCGCTGCATCAAGTGGAACTACCCCAAAGCTTAGCTGAAGCGCTTAATGCCCTGAGCCAGAACGCAGGCACTACCCTGTTTATGACCTTGTTGGCAGCGTTCCAGACATTGCTCTATCGCTACACAGGGCAGACAGATATTGCCATCGGTTCGCCAATTGCCAATCGCAACCGCAGTGAACTGGAGAACTTAATTGGGTTCTTTGCCAACAGTTTAGTGCTGCGCGGAGATCTGTCTGGTAATCCTACTTTTGTGGAACTGCTAGAGCGATCGCGGCAGATGACTCTGGCCGCATATGCCCATCAAGATGTGCCGTTCGAGAAGCTGGTTGAGGAGTTGCACCCTATCCGTAACCCTAGCCATAATCCCCTGTTTCAAGTCATATTTGCGCTGCAAAATGCGCCGATGACCCAGCTAGAGTTGTCTGGGTTGACGCTGGACGCCATTGAGTTTGACACCCGCAGTAGTCGCTTCGATTTGGAGCTGTATCTGTGGGAATGCGGGGAGAATTTTCGAGGTTTGTGGGGGCAAGGCTGGCAAAACTCCACAGGTTTGCGAGGGGTGGTGGTCTACAACACAGATCTATTTCAACCGGAGACAATTGCTCGCTTCATGCGATCGCTGCAAACTCTTTTGGAGGCGATTGTCGCTAATCCTCATCAGCGCTTGGCAGACTTACCTGTACTGACTGCGGTTGAACAAAAACAGATCTTGCTGGATTGGAATCAGACGGATACAGCCTATCCCAAATCTCAGTGCATTCATCAACTGTTTGAAGCGCAAGTAGAAAAGTCACCGGATGCGATTGCAGTTCAATTTGACGACAAACAATTTACTTATCAAGCCTTAAACCAAGGCAGTAATCAATTAGCCCGCTATTTACAGAAACTAGGAGTTGGGGCGGAGGCATTAGTAGGTGTTTGTCTCGATCGCTCCTCCGAGATGGTGGCAGCTCTCCTCGGTATTATCAAGGTGGGAGGGGCTTATGTACCGCTAGATCCGACATATCCCTCAGAACGACTCCGCTTCATGATCGAGGATGCTCAAGTCCCTGTATTGCTTACGCAATCAGAATATCGAGAGCAGTTTCGAGATTGTCCAGTTCAGGTGATTTGCCTCGATCAGGAGTGGGCTGCGATCGCTCAAGAGAGTGAAGAAAATCTCCCTAACCAAGTTACAGCCGAAGATTTGGCTTATGTGGTTTATACCTCTGGCTCCACAGGGCAACCCAAGGGAGTAACTGTGCCACATCGAGCGGTGAATCGGCTGGTCTGCAATACCAACTATATCCAGATTCATCCCAGCGATCGCATAGCTCAAGTCTCTAATGTCTCTTTTGATGCCGCTACGTTTGAGATTTGGGGTGCCCTGCTGAATGGGGGTCAACTGATTGGAATTGAGCGGGAAGTATCTTTATCTCCGCTGAAATTCGCAACAGCTTTAGTCCAACAGCAGATTGACATCCTATTTCTGACCACAGCTCTGTTTAACCAAATCGCCAGTGAAGTCCCGACTGCATTTCACAGATTACGATATCTTTTATTTGGCGGAGAAATTGCCGATCTACAACGGGTTCGAGCTGTAAGCCAAGCAGGTGTACCAAAACACTTGCTGCATGTTTACGGTCCGACGGAAAGTACCACGTTTGCCTCTTGTTACGAGATCCAGGAACTGCCAGAAACTACCACCTCTCTCCCGATTGGTCGCCCAGTTGCTAATACCCAACTCTATATCCTTGATGCTCAGTTACAACCTGTGCCAATTGGAGCCAAAGGCGAGTTATACATTGGCGGTGATGGGCTTGCAGTAGGCTATCTTAACCAACCAGAACTAACCGCTGAGCGATTCATTTCTTATAAGGATGAAGCAAGCTACCTCCTTCCTCTCTACAAAACCGGAGATCTCGCTCGTTATCACCCTGATGGCAATATTGAATTTTTGGGTCGTAGCGATCATCAGGTAAAGCTGCGGGGTTTTCGGATTGAGTTGGGGGAAGTTGAGGCGGCTTTGCAGCAACATCCACAGGTGCAAGCAGCGATCGCCAAGCTCCAGTCGTCTGAGCCACAAGCTGATGATTTACAAGCTGATAGGGATCAGAAATCACTGGTTGCTTATATTGTGTCTAGCCAGAAACCCGCTCCTACTACTTCAGAACTGCGGAGTTTTTTGAAGGCGAAGTTGCCAGAGTATATGATTCCAAGCGCGATCGCAGTTTTGGAGATTCTGCCGCTCACTCCGAATGGCAAGGTAGATCGGCGGGCTTTGCCTCTTGTAAGCTTAGCCTCGGTAGCTGGGATGACTGCTGCTCAAGCGCCACAAACGGAGATTGAACAAAAGCTGGCTGCGATCTGGATGCGGCTTTTAGGGCTCCCGCAGGTTGGAGTTCATGACAACTTCTTTGAGTTAGGAGGACACTCGCTGCTAGCAACCCAACTCATGTCTCGCATCCGCGATGTCTTGCAGGTGGAAGTGCCGTTGCGTAGTTTGTTTGAGGCTCCCACGATCGCGGGTTTGGCTAAACAGATGGAAACGCTCAGTTGGATCGGGCGGAGGCAGGAAGTTTCTGGTGCTATAGCAGTGGGACGTGAGGAGGTAGAGTTTTGACGACGGCTGAGTTTTTAGCTTATCTGCGGCAATTAGATATTCAAGTTTGGTTAGAGGGAGCCAATCTACGCTGTAGTGCCCCGGAAGGAGCCTTGACCCCAGAATTACGGGCCGCGATCGCTCAACGCAAATCAGAGTTGCTGCACTGGTTAAATCAAGCTCATGCCTCTGCCCATCAAGCTGCACCTGAACTGAAGCCAATTTCCCGTAATCAACCGCTACCGCTCTCCTTTGCCCAACAGCGATTATGGTTTCTCGATCAACTGGTGCCAGAAAACCCCTTCTACAACATGCCCTCAGCCGTGCGACTCAGCGGGCATTTGCATCTAAAGGCGTTGGAACAAGCTTTTGCGGAACTGGTGCAACGTCATGAAACACTCCGAACTCGCTTTGCCAAAGTAGACGGGCAACCCACCCAGATCATCACGCCTGCTTTGCCACTGTCTATTCCAGTGACGGATCTGCAAAGTCTGGATTCCTCGGCACAAGAGGAGACCGTTCGGCAAATTGCCACAGAGGAAGCACATTGCCCCTTTGATCTCACAGTCAGTCCGTTGTTGCGGGTGAAGTTGTTGCAGCTAGAGGCGACAGAATATCTACTACTGCTCAATCTGCATCACATTATTTCGGATGGTTGGTCGTTGGGGGTGTTAATGCGAGAGCTAGGAGCGCTCTACACGGCCTTTGCAGAGGGCCAGCCTTCTCCTTTGTCAGAGCTGCCGATTCAGTATGCAGACTTTGCTCACTGGCAGCGGCAATGGCTACAAGGAGAAGTGCTGGAGTCGCAACTGGCTTATTGGCGACAACAGTTGCAAGATCTGCCAGTACTGAATCTCCCGATTGATCATCCCCGTCCAGCCACCCAAAGTTATAAAGGCGCGATCGCTCCCTTAGCGCTATCTCATCAGCTCACGCAAGCTCTAGAGGAACTGAGCCAACAAGCAGGAACAACGCTGTTCATGACCCTTTTGGCTGCGTTCCAAGCTCTACTTTTTCGTTACACAGGGCAGACCAATGTGGCTGTAGGTTCTCCGATTGCCAACCGTAACCGTAGTGAGATCGAGGGATTGATCGGTTTTTTCGTCAATAGCTTAGTATTACGAACCGATCTCTCTGGTAATCCGACGTTTCGGGAGTTGTTGGAGCGATCGCGGGAAGTCGCATTAGCCGCCTACGCTCATCAAGATGTGCCGTTTGAAAAGTTGGTTGAAGAACTACATCCAGAGCGAGACTTGAGCCGCAATCCATTGTTTCAGGTCGCATTTGCCCTCCAGAATGCACCGATGGCACCGTTGGAACTCCCTGGCCTGACCCTATCTCCTTGGAAACTAGATGTTGGCACCGCTCGGTTTGATCTGGAGTTCCATATATGGGAGCAAGCAGAAGGGCTGAGTGGTCTCTGGGATACCCCAAGGGAGGGGTTGAGCGGCTTTGTAGCGTACAGTACCGAACTGTTTGAGCTAGCTACGATCACGCGAATGATTGGGCATTTTCAAACACTGCTAGAGGGAATTGTTGCCAATCCAGATCAGCGACTTGCCGATCTGTCGATCTTGAATACGGCTGAACAGCATCAACTGCTAGTAGAGTGGAATCAAACTCAGGTGGAGTACGACAAGGATGTTTGTATTCATCACCTATTTGCTGCTCAAGCTGAAAAAACACCTGATGCGATTGCGGTTTCCGCACCCTCTGGAAACGTAGGTGTGGCCGATCAGCAATTGACCTATCAAGAATTGGATCAACGAGCCAATCAACTCGCACACTATTTACAGCAAGTAGGGGTGGGGACAGAAACCCTAGTTGGCATCTGTGTCGATCGCTCCCTTGATGTCTTAATTGCCATCTTGGGTGTGTGGAAAGCGGGAGGTGCTTATGTGCCGCTCGATCCGGAGTATCCCCGCGATCGCCTCCAGTTTATGCTGCAAGATTCGCAAGTTTTGGTGTTGCTGACTCAGCGATCGCATGTGGAAGTGTTTGATATTTCCCCATTTTCCTTGCAAGAGGAGAGTGGTAAACCCATTTCGGGAGAGGATCAGACGCTTCGAGTCATCTGTCTAGATCAAGATCGGGAGTTAATTGCTCAGCAGAAACAGTCAGCCCCCGCTAGTGTTGCGACAGCCGATCATTTGGCCTATGTGATCTACACCTCTGGCTCGACCGGGATGCCCAAAGGGGTGATGGTAGAGCATCGGGGGCTTTGCAATGTGGTGGCAGCGCAACAGCAAAGCTTCAACTTGCCGCTCGGGAGTCGAGTGTTGCAATTTAGCGCTTGGAGCTTCGATGCTTCCATCTTTGAGATGCTGATGGCGCTAGGCTCTAGGGGGACGCTCTACATTGTGCCCCAGTCAGCGCGATCGCCTGGAATAGAACTGGTTCAATTCCTCCAAACCCAGAGTATTGCTGCCGCGATTTTGCCGCCTGCGGTCTTGGCCCTACTGCCAGAAAATGACCTATCAACGTTGCAAACAGTGATTGCGGGTGGAGAAGCTTGTAGCGGTGAAATCGTGAGAAAGTGGGCGCAAGGACGACGGCTTTTCAATGCCTATGGCCCTACAGAAACCACGATTTGGGCGACCGTCGCCGAACTCACTCACAGAGCTGAGAGTCCCGAAAAACCATCGATTGGCCGTCCTGTGGCGAACATCCAAATTTATGTTTTAGATGCTCATCAACAGCCTGTGCCCATTGGCGTGGTCGGTGAGTTGTATATTGGCGGTGACGGAGTGGCTAGGGGATACCTCAACCGACCGGACTTAACTGCTGAGCGCTTTATCCCTTGCCCGTTTAGCGCTAGCCCAGGGGCAAGATTGTATAAAACAGGAGATTTGGCTAGATATAGATCTGATGGCCTCTTAGAATTCATCGGGCGAGCAGATGAACAGGTTAAAATCCGGGGCTTCCGGATGGAGTTAGGCGAGATTGAAGCGGTTTTGCAGCAGCATCCTTTAGTGAAAGGAGCGATCGCCACAGTTCAGGAATCAGCCTCTGGCGATCAACAGTTAACGGCTTATGTCTCTTTCCATCCAGAGCGTGAAGGAGCTGGGATGGCGATCGCCCAGCAGCTACAGCAGGAGCAAGTAGAACATTGGCAAACTCTATACGATCAGACCTATGCTCAGCCTGTTAATTCTGCTGATCCAACGTTCAATATTGTGGGCTGGAATAGCAGTTATACGGGGCAACCCATTCCAATAGAACAGATGCGAGAATGGGTCGATCGCCGAGTGGAACAAATTCTCGCCCTACAACCTCAGCGAGTACTAGAAATTGGTTGTGGAACAGGATTGCTGCTATTTCAACTAGCGCCTCACTATCTCGAATATTGGGCTACAGATTTTTCCCAAATCTCATTAAGTACGATTCAGCAGCAGCTAAACCAGCAACAGTTGCCGCCCGTAAAACTATTGCATCGTTCGGCTAACGACTTTGCAGGTATAGAGCCAGCTAGATTTGATCTGATTGTGCTCAATTCGGTGGTGCAATACTTTCCGAGTGTGGATTACTTAGTGCAAGTTTTGGAGGGAGCGCTACAAGCCCTGGCTCCAGGCGGTTCTCTCTTTATTGGGGATGTGCGAAATCTAGCACTGTGGTCTGCCTTTCATGCTTCTGTGCAGATGGAGCAAGCTAGCCCTGCATTGGAGCGATCGCACCTCCAGCAACAAGTCCAACGAGCCATGTTTGAGGAACCAGAACTGCTGATCGATCCAGAATTTTTTCAGGCATTGCGATCGCATTTTCCGCAAATACAGGACATACAAATTCAGCTTACTCGTGGTCAGGCTCATAATGAGATGACCCAGTTCCGCTACAACGTCATTTTGCAAAAAGAAACTCAAGTGAGGGAGATGCAAGAGCAACAGCCGTTGGTCCCTACGAATCTGAATGTTTCTGAGTGGGATTGGACGAACGAGCTGACCATTGCGATGATCCGGCGGCATCTCATTGAAGCGCAACCAGCGAGATTGACAGTTAGAGGGGTACTAAATGCCCGTGTGATTGCGGCAGTTGCAGTAGCGGCTTGGTTAGCAGAGGTAGATGGGCCTAAAACTGTAGGACATATGCGAACAGCCCTAGAGCAATTGGCAGAACCTGGAGTTGATCCAGAAGCTTGGTGGAGTTTGGAGCAAGAGTTGCCCTACGACGTAAACGTGAGCTGGGCAGCAGTTGGGAGCGATCGCTATGATGTGACCTTACAACATCGAGAGGTCAAGGCAGAGCGGAGACTGGAGCCTGAGGCGATCGCTCCTGCTCGTCCTTGGTCCACTTATGCCAATCAGCCTCTACAAAGACAGTTGGCGCGACAGCTAGTGCCCCAGATCCGAAATTACCTGGAGCAAAAGTTGCCAAACTATATGGTGCCTACTGCTTTTGTCGTATTAGAAACTCTCCCGCTCACCCCCAGCGGCAAGATTGACCGTCGAGCTCTCCCTGCTCCCGTTCCGATGGGATCAACGCAAGGATATGTGGCACCGCGATCGCCCATAGAAGCAAAATTAGTCTCTATCTGGTCAGAATTGCTGGGGGTGAAGCGAGTGGGTCTCCACGACAACTTTTTTGAACTGGGAGGACATTCTCTCCTTGCGACTCAACTGACTTCGCGCATCCGAGATGCTTTTGCGGTAGAACTGCCTCTGCGTCATTTATTTGAGTCTCCGACTATTGCTCAATTGGCTCAGCAAATTGACAGTTTGCAGGTTAGCCAACCCCAGCCATCTATTCCTGCCATTGTCCCGCTCTCAAGAGATGCATATCGGCGATCGCGCTCGTCTTTGAATCAAAATCAGGGGAAATAACGGGTGACAGCTAGTAACAGCCAGGAAGAATTGTTCGTCTTTCCGGCGTCATTTGCTCAGCAGCGATTGTGGTTTCTACATCAGCTCGTCCCAGAAAATCCTTTTTATAATGTCTTGGCTGCAATTCGCTTGCAAGGAAACTTGCACATAGGAGCATTAGAGCAAGCGCTTCAGGAGATTGGGCACCGCCATGAAGTTCTCCGGACTACCTTTGCAGTAGTAGAGGGCGAACTGGCTCAAATCATCAGCCCTAGTTTCCAGTTATCTCTACCTGTAGTAGATTTACGCGCGATTCCCGCGATCGCCCGTACCGAAGCAGCCCAGCGAATTGTCCAAGAGGCAGCCCGACGTTCCTTTGATCTCACGATAGGGCCATTGTTCCAAGCGCAGTTATTGCAACTTGATGCAGCCGACTATATCTTGTTGCTAAATTTTCACCATATCGTGGCGGATGGTTGGTCGATCGCGGTATTGATTCGAGAGTTGACGACGCTCTATCCTGCTTTTCTCAAGCGCCAACCATCTCCTTTGCCAGAGTTACCCATTCAATATGCCGACTTTGCCCATTGGCAGCGAGAATATCTGCAAGGCGAGGTATTAGCATCTCAGCTCTCTTATTGGCGACAACAGCTTCAAAATCTCCCAGAATTGCAGTTACCTACGGATTATCCCCGTCCAGTCACGCCTAGCTACCGAGGAGCTGCCCAACAGCTAGAGCTATCACCCAAACTAACCTCAGCCTTAGAGAGCTTGAGCGATCGCGCGGGCGTATCCCTCTTTATGACGCTGCTTGCTGCATTTCAGACGCTGTTGTACCGCTATACAGGGCAAACAGATATCGTGGTGGGTTCAGCGATCGCCAACCGCAACCGCACCGAATTAGAAAATTTAATTGGATTCTTCGTCAACAGTTTAGTATTACGGATTGACCTCTCTGGTAATCCTATGTTTGATGAGCTACTAGAACGAGTTCGTCAAATGACGTTGGCTGCCTATGCTCATCAAGAGGTGCCTTTTGAGAAGTTGGTTGAGGAATTGCAGCCAGAACGCGATTTGAGTCGAAATCCTCTCTTTCAGGTGGTTTTCACGCTCCAAAATACTCCAGTTGCCAAGCTGGAACTCCCTGGATTAGTGCTCAGCAGTTTGCCTGTAGAAACAGAAACGGCTCGCGTTGATCTGGAATTCCACGTCTATAAATCTCTCGATCGGCTCACCTGTACGGCAATCTACAGCACTGACTTGTTTGAGCCAGCGACCATGACTCACCTACTAGCGCACTTCCAAACCTTGCTAACAGGGATTGTAGCTGATCCAAAACAACAGATTGCTCATCTACCTATTCTGTCTTCGAGAGAACGTCATCAGCTTTTGCACAAGTGGAGTCAAACAGTGACTCATGAGGTTGCGCCTCTCTGTGCTCACCAACTCTTTGAAGCGCAAGTTCAGCAAACGCCAGATGCCATTGCTCTTACCTACCAAAATCAGCGCCTTACCTATCAAGAACTCAATCAACGGGCCAATCAATTAGCTCACTACTTGCAGGAGTTAGGTGTAGGGGCAGAAGTTTTGGTGGGTCTCTGTGTCGATCGCTCCCCAGAAATGGTGATTAGTCTGTTAGCCATCTGGAAGGCGGGTGGCGCTTATCTGCCGCTCGACCCTGGCTACCCACGCGATCGCTTGCAGTTCATGCTAGTAGATGCTGAAGTCAAAATTTTAGTCACGCAATCTTCTCATTTGCATCTGTTTGATAGTGAGTTGCTGCAGGTGGTTTGTTTAGATCAGGCGCAGAGAGCGATCGCGCAACAAAACCAAACCAACCTGGTTAACCAGATTACGGCTAACAATTTGGCTTATGTCATCTACACTTCGGGTTCTACAGGCCAGCCCAAAGGGGTCTTAGTCGAGCATCGCGGGTTGAGCAATTTGGTAGAAGCGCAAAGACAGATCTTCCGTCCCAAACTCGATAGCCGCATTTTGCAATTTGCCTCCCTGAGTTTCGATGCTGCCGCCTTTGAGATCCTCATGGCTTTAATTAATGGAGCCACGCTCTACCTAGCGCCCCAGACATCTTTGCTACCTGGAGCAGATTTACTCCAATTTCTCCGTCATCATGCGATTACCCATGCCACTCTACCTCCCAGTGTCTTATCTGTTTTGCCCGCAGAACCTCTGCCCGCTCTGCAAGTTCTAATCTCGGCAGGAGAAGCTTGTTCTAGTAGCATTGTTAAACGCTGGGCGCAAGGACGACAGTTTTTTAATGCCTATGGCCCCACTGAAGTGACTATTTGGGCCACTGTGGCTGAGTTGACTGTAGATAGCGCTAAACCTACCATCGGTCGTCCGATCGCCAATACTCAAATCTACATTCTGGATACTCATCTCCAACCTGTTCCCATCGGTGTTGTTGGTGAGTT
Source organism: Trichocoleus sp. FACHB-46 (assembly GCF_014695385.1). NCBI lineage: Bacteria > Bacillati > Cyanobacteriota > Cyanophyceae > Leptolyngbyales > Trichocoleusaceae > Trichocoleus > Trichocoleus sp. FACHB-46. The sequence goes on from NZ_JACJOD010000010.1 coordinate 154,269, forward strand.
GTACATTGCTGGCATCGGCGTTGCCCGTGGCTATCTCAATCGACCTGACCTAACTGCTGAGCGTTTTGTTTCTCTCTCTCTCCCCTCTGCGGAAACGCTTGCAGCGAACACACCTCTCTACAAAACTGGCGATCGCGCTCGGTATCTCCCTGATGGCAATATTGAGTTTTTAGGGCGAGCGGATACCCAGGTGAAGTTACGGGGTTTTCGGGTTGAGTTGGGTGAAATTGAGGCTGTGCTCCAGCAGCATGAAGCAGTTCAGGTGGCAGTTGCGATTGCCCGCCAGGACACATCCGGTGATCTGTTTTTAGTGGCCTATATCGTTCCTCGGCAACAACAGTCTGTCAGATTGGAGGAGTTACGGAAGTTTTTGCGATCGCGTCTGCCGAGTTATCTGATTCCCGCCACGTTTGTCTTGCTAGAAACTCTGCCGCTCACGCCGAACGGGAAAGTAGATCGAGCTGCGTTACCGATGCCTGAACTGGCAGATCTCCGGTTGGGAGAGTCTATGACTGCTCCTCGCACTCTGCTTGAGAAGAAATTGGCCAATATTTGGGCTGAGGTGTTGCACTTGGAGCAGGTTGGCATTGATGACAATTTCTTTGCACTGGGGGGAGACTCGTTTTTGGCGCTACGCCTGATGGAGCAAGTTCAACAACAATTTGAGCAATCTTTACCTTTATCGATGTTGTTTTTGGCTCCGACGGTGGAGCAACTGGCGAAACAACTATCAAGCCCAAAATCTCCAGCTTGGTCGCCTCTCGTACCGTTGCAACCTGCGGGTACTAAGCCTCCTTTCTTCTGTATCCATCCTGTAATGGGGATGGTACTGCCTTATGCTGAGTTAGCCCGCCGGATGGGAACTGAGCAACCTTTTTATGGACTGCAACCTTTTGGGTTAGATGGTCAACAGCCGCCGCTCAGGAGTATTGAGCAGATGGCGAGCCATTACATCCAGGCGATTCGAGCCGTACAGCCGCAAGGCCCCTATTATCTAGGAGGATGGTCTTTCGGAGGCTTGGTAGCGTTTGAAATGGCCCAACAACTGCGGCAAGCAGGTCATGAAGTGGCGCTGCTAGCATTACTCGATACCCTCGCTCCTATTCCTAGGAATCAACCGTCTTTTGGAGAGAGTTGGCGATTTCTGATCACGACTGTCCTGAAATCTCTCCCTTCTTTTGGGCTAGACTATTTCCGTCTCCTGATCGCTTCTCTATCGAAGACTTTTTGGAAAAGGCGATCGCGCCTCAACCAGATTCGATCAAAGACTCTGAGGGCTGCTCCCTCTAGGCTTCCTCCTGACTCGCAACTGCGACTCCTCAAAGAATTGGCGCTAAGCCCCATGCTCCGCATCTTTTATGCCAACAGTCAGGCAGTACAACGCTATATTCCTCGAATTTATTCGGGTCCGATTACGTTGTTCAAAAGCTCACAGTTTAAAAGCTCAAAACCATTGAGCCAAGCCAAAGATGATTTTCTCGGCTGGCACAGTTTAACTACAACCGAGATAAAAACTCATGTCATTCCTGGCGACCACTTCTCAATCTTGAAGCAACCTCACGTACAGGTTTTGGCTGAACAATTGCGCACCTATCTTAAGTAGGTGTAGTCCAAAAGCTCGTTGATTTAGTAGTTCAGATTAGAATAGTTATTAGATTTAGCGATCAGACTGATAAATTTATTAAGCTAAAAGTGTCTGAGGATACATGAATTTAGAGGAATTCATCAAGAAAATTAAGACACTTAGGCAGTCAAGTAGCCATTTCACTGAAGATAAGAACTCAGAGTACTTAGACCCTTTACTGATCTACGAACAACTGTTAACAGCCCTAGAAGAACTGCAAGTTGCAGAAGCGGAACTGGTACAGCAAAATGAAGAGTTGCAAATTACTCGTGACTTAATTGACCAGGAGCGCCAACGGTATCAAGAATTATTTGAATTTGCTCCAGACAGCTATATTGTCACAGATGTCAGCGGCCAAATTCAGGAAGTGAACGAAGCGGCGATCGCGTTACTCAATTTGCCTAAGATATCTCTGATTCGTAAGCCATTATCTGTCTTTATTGCTGAATCAGAGCGAGCTATTTTTCGTCTCAGGTTACAAAGATTGCAGCAAGAGCCTACCCAGCAAGAGTGGGAGATGCGGCTACAACCTCGCCGAGGACAGCCCTTAGATGTAGCAACGACAGTTGCAGTCGTGCGAGACAACTGGGCAAGGCCAATCATGCTACGTTGGCTGCTGCGCGATATTACTGCTCGCAAGCAGGGAGAGAGACAAGTCAAAAAGCTGAATGCAGAACTGATGCAGCGATCGCTCTTTGAAGCCAGTCTGAAGCGAATTCGGGACAAAGTGCGAGAAAGCTTAGATGAAAGCCAGATTTTGCAAACTGCGGTGCAGGAATTAGCCATTGGGCTGCACTTGCGTGCTTGTGATACTGCTATGTATGACCTGCAAACAGGCACTTCTACCGTTTGCTATCAATATAGTGCTCCTGGTGTCTTGACGCCTTCTGTAGTAGGGCAAGTAATCCAGATGGCAGCCTTTCCGGATGGTTACAGTCAGCTTCAGCAAGCTCAAACTTTTCAGTTTTGTGAAATAACGACTGACCCCGCTCGAAGTCAAGTAGCGATTCTAGCTTGTCCCATTGCTGACCATGAGGGTGTCATTGGTGATCTGTGGTGCTTTAGCGACGGAGAGCGAGCCTTCCAGGAAGCTGAGGTGAACCTGGTGCAGCAGATTGCTGACCAATGCGCTATTGCGATTCGGCAAGCTCGGCTCTACCAAACAGCCCAAGCCCAGGTTGAGGAACTAGCAAAACTCAATTTGCTCAAGGATGATTTCTTAAGTACGGTTTCTCACGAACTCCGCACTCCTTTAGCAAACATCAAAATGGCGTCTCAACTGCTCCAAATTGCTAGCACTCCTGAACAACGGGAGAAATATCTTAAGGTCTTGCAAGGAGAATGCGATCGCGAAGCGGCTCTAATTAATGACCTTCTAGACTTACAACGTCTAGAGAGTAACCTCCAGAGCAACTTTGTGCCGGAAGCAATCAATCTCTCTACCTGGCTGCCTAACCTCATCACGTCCCTGCAACTGAAAGCTAAAGCCCACCGACAAACCCTTCAGTTAGATCTCCCCATCTCATTGCCAGTTTTTATCATTGACCAAGGTAGCTTAGAGCGGTTGCTAGTAGAACTGCTGCATAACGCCTATAAGTACACAGCAGCAGATGGAGAGATTATTCTGCAAGTTCGAGCGACTAGTGCTGTGACTACCTTCACGGTACGGAATCAAGCAGAAATTCCCGCTGAGCAATTACCTCGTATCTTCGACAAGTTCTACCGGATTCCTCATGCTGATCGCTGGAAGCAAGGAGGGACAGGTTTAGGCTTATCCCTGGTAAAGCGTTTAGTAGAGCAACTCCAAGGCACAGTCGAAGTAGAGAGTAGGGGTGGTTGGACAACCTTTACAGTGCAACTGCCCAATCACCCAAGCAGGAATGAATGATTAATTGCTGCTGGCGCTTCTCTCAGAGAGTTTCTTCTCGGTAAGTTCTGCTAAATTGGGTGTGGCGATGAAGCCAAAGTAAGTTGCGATCGCAGCGGTAGAGGCATGCAGCCAAATCTCATTACCAAAGATAGGGATAAAGCCCAAAGTGGATTGAGTAGCGGGAATCAGACCCAGAATGGTGAGCAATCCATAGAATAGGGCCAGCGCGCCACTGTAGAGACGGGAGCTGCCTAAGGAGATAGAAGCTAGAATTCCTAGAAATCCTACAGTCAGATGAACGATATTGTGCAAGAAGTTAATCGGGAATAAACCTAATAGATCGCCATATCCGCCACTAAAGCCAAGATTCGCCGCATCGGCTGACACTGTAGGTTCTTTCACCAAGGCTGGGATAAATCCCATAATGCCAATTAGCAGAAAAAGGATACCTATCACCAAGGCGAAATACTGTCCTGGTTTCCGAGATTTCATTGTTGAGATTCCTATTGTCTAAAACTGTGGTCTAACGTGGTCTAAAAAGACGCAAAATCGGCAAAGCCTTAACGGTTAAGCATAATCATCAAACACTTATGAATCTTCTTCTTAGGGCTTGTTTGGATGTATCAAGACGCTGTGTTTAGCAATACGCTCCAAATATTTTGATGCTGCGATTTTCAAGCGAATCGCCCCCACCCTGAAGCTCAGTAATTACTTTGACGGCTGCAATGCTTGTACTAAAACCGCGATCGCCTTCTGTTTTTGTGGGTCTGCGCCTTGAGCATAAGCTAACTGGAATGGCACTTCTATATCTGGCTTCACGCCTCTCCCTTCAAGCCGTTCTCCGTTGACAAACACATCTACCACAGCTAGATATAGTAGGCTACCATCCTGCATCAGAAATGGGCGACCTCCCACCACAGCTCCTGGAGTTTGGCTACCAATCACGGCTCCAATGTTGTATTTCTGAAAGCCATAAGCCAAAATCTCTTTACCACTTCTAGAGCGTTGGTTGACCAACATAACGACTGGCTTGCTCCAACGGTAATTGAGGTCAGTTTTGGTGCCATCGCGTTCAACTTGAGTCAGGGTTGGAGTCTTGGCAGTAAAGAAGTTGAGATATTCCGGGATAGCACCACCCCAACCCTCTCGCAAGTCTAAAATTAATCCGTCTGCTGTTCTCAAATCGCCATAGATTAGCGATCGCTTTAATTCCTCTTGGTAGCGATCGCCCGCATAAGACCAAATATGCACATAGCCAATTCGCTGATTCTCTTGCTCAATCATCTCCGTGCTCGCCTGCATCGCTTCTAAAAAAAGCTTGGTGGGATCTAGAGATTTGGGAGTAACGGTAATTGTTTGAGTGCTAGCCGCATCCGAGGTGCGCTGAATGGAGACTTTGACTCCTTGCCCTACCTTGCCGACAAAAGATTGGATTGGTTGGTAAGGACGGCCCTCGACACTGAGTAAGCGATCGCCCACCTTCAAGCCTGCCTTCTCCGCAGGGCTGCCATTGAGGATAGCGCTGATAAAAGTTTGACCGTTCAGCTCTTGGGTGAAAATGCCAATGCCAGGATATTCCACCTTGCCATCTGGGAAGAACTTTCTCAGTTGTCTCCACAAACTATCAGATTGAAAGATGCCTAAAAGTTGGTAGTAAGCAGGTTCGGAGCGAGTGTAAAACTGCGTATGAGAAGTCTGCAACTCAGACAACATCTGATTGATCACGACAGCGGCTGCTTCCATCGAGCTGGCTTGCGCTACTAAGGGCCTGTAGCGATCGCGAATTGCCTGCCAGTCCACGCCATTAAACCTGCGATCGTAAAAGTTTTGATTGACTGTCTGCCAAGCTTGTTCAAACACTGCACTTTTAGGGTCTGCTAGTCTGGAAACTGCTGGTAAGACGAGTAGGGCAACTAAAAGTAAACCTGTAACACTTGTAATCGCTAAAGCAAGCCAGCGGTGTAAATTCTTAAGCGATTTTTGGTGCAGGCTAGACATTGGAAAAACTTCCGCAAATCAATTGTTCTTTAATTGAGACTGGTCTTATCACTAGCCTAATTAAGCTCTGCTTTTCTACATTAGTTTTTAATAGCAAAAGCTCGCAGAGATGAGTGATGTGAATGCTTAGCTTTGGCAATGCTGAAGTGGTTTGGCATTACTGCCCACTAGGTTCTGGCTCTGACAAAAGCTGATAATTCTGGCTTCTAATGAAGCACTTTTGTTGGTAGCTAAATATTCTCGGCTAGGGCAAAAACTGATTTGACTGGCTCAGGTTTGCTACCTTAAGAAGAAATTTAGGGACTAGACTGTCAGCTATGCAATTTTAGAATTTGGACTAGAGCGCCGATGAGGTGAATAGAAAAGGCCAAGAAATAATAGAGAATACGGTCAACCCCCCTATCTAGGATCTAGTTTATGAGTAAACGGATTCTTCTTGTAGAAGATAACGAAATCCACCGTCTGTTCACCCAAGATTTTTTAGAGTCGCAAGGATATCAAGTCCTAAGTCTGTGTGACGGCATTGATTTCTTGGAAACGGTGACTGAGTTTCAACCAGACTTACTCATCTTAGATCTAAGGCTACCTCAAGTGGATGGATTCACGCTGCTTCAAGAACTACAACAGTCGCAGTGGCATGCTTTGCCTGTGGTGGTCGTAACGGCCTATGCTTTTTATCGGGAGAAACAAAGAGCGTTGAGGATGGGGGTGCGTTCTTACCTGACTAAGCCCATCAAGCTAGAAGCGATCATCCAAGCGATTGAGGTGGAGCTGAGCCTTAACTAGCTAAACTATGACTGCTCTGGGCTATTGATCAGTGAGAGGGGCACCGTTGGTTGCTCACCCCACGAAACCTGTCAAATATAACCTGCCTTGAAACTTAAACCAGGGTCTACCTAAAGAGGTGGATTGCGACAGCTACTATTCGTAACTCTAGATACAAGACAGGCAAAATTAGAAGGGCTAAATTTTATTCATGTTTATATTCCTCAACGAGAGTCTTTGACTATGTGTTAAAGACTCTTTTATTGCTTTTCTAGAGAAATCCCAGAAGCACGCCTAGTTGAAAAGCCCAATGCTGTGATCAATATCTTCGCGAGCGTCCTCACCCATGCTTCCAGCGATCGCCGTTCCTCAGCTCTCTAGTTCCCCTTCTGTGCGTAAGGCTGTGATTCCAGCCGCAGGCTTTGGTACACGTCTCTTTCCCGCTACCAAGGCAGTTAAGAAGGAGCTATTTCCGATTATTGACGCTGAAGGGCGAGCCAAGCCTGTGATTTTGGCGATCGTAGAAGAAGCGCTTAGTGCTGGGATTGAATCGGTCGGGATTGTGGTGCAGCCCAGCGATCGCGAGCTGTTTGAAACCTTCTTTAAAGCACCACCCGAGGGAGATTATTTCCAGAAACTAGTGGCGAAACAGGGCCCTTACTTGGACTATCTTCAGGAGGTAGGCGATCGCATCACAATTTTGACCCAGGAGCAGCAAGAGGGCTTCGGTCATGCGGTCTTCTGTGCCAAAGACTGGGTACAGGATGAGCCGTTTCTGCTGCTCTTAGGTGATCACGTCTACAAGTCTGATTTGGAGGTCTCCTGTGCGGCTCAGATGTTGGCTATGTTCGAGCGCTGCGGCAAGAGTGTCATTAGTCTGGAAGTGACCCCAGCCGCCGAGATTAGCCATAGAGGATGTGTGACAGGTACGTGGCAGGAGCCACAGGTATTGCTAGACGTGACTCAGTTGGTGGAAAAGCCAGAGGTAGAGTATGCGCGGCAACATCTACATATACCTGGCATGGACCCGGATCAATTGCTATCTATTTTCGGCATGTATGTGCTGCCACCACAAATTTTTGACTACCTGGAAGAGCAGATCCGAGGCAATTTACGCGATCGCAATGAATTTCAGCTCACCTCTGGCCTAGAGCGGCTGCGGCAAGAGTTAGGCATGATGGGCTATATGGTGCAAGGGCGATCGTTTGATACAGGATTACCAGACGCATACCGCCAAGCCCTAATTGAGTTTCGGCAGCCTTAGGAAGTGGGCAAGGGAAACTCAATACTAAATCGCGTCTGTGCGGCTTCACTAGCGACGTGGATGGTCGCGCCTAACCGTTCGACCCGTTTCTTGACTAACGCTAAGCCTAAGCCAGTACCGCTATACTTCCAGGGATCGTTGTTGGGGATGCGGTAGAACTTATCAAAAATGCGATCGCATTCCTCCACTGGGATCTCCACCCCAGAATTGCTGATATGTAGCTGTAACCGTTCGGGGGTAGCCTCGGCGGAGATTTTAATCTGCTCACCTGGGGGGGTGTATTTACAGGCGTTACCAAGCAACTCCGACAAGACGCGCTCTAAATCAATCAGGTCTGTAGTGAGAGCAGGGAGATCATCAGGGAGATCAACCTGGATTTGCTGCTGTTGAGTATGAGCCCGTTCCATAAAAGTTTCTGCTACATGCGGCACCCAAGTACTAAGTTTGATGCTGGTTAATAGTAAGGGTTCTGCATCAGCATCTAGGCGGGACAAGTCTAGCAGGTCATTAATTAAGCTAATTTCTTGTTCACATTCGCTCTGCAAAATCTGGAAATAACGCTCTAAATCTGCTGATGGTGGTATCTCTAGCGGCTCTAAAGTCATCTTCAACATCTGAGTTGCCATTTTGATGTTGGAGATAGGAGTGCGTAACTCATGGGATATGGTGCTTAAAAAGTCATCCTTGAGACCATTGAGTCTTTCTAGGGCTGCCACTTGGGCCTGAGCCGCCTGATAGAGCCGCGCTTGGCGAATAGCGATCGCGCATTGGTTGGCTACTTGCTGCACTAAATGTAATTCTAAATCTCTAAAAGGATAGTCTTTGTCATTGACCAAGCGTAGATCTCCTAATACTCCTTGGTCATCCACGATCGCGCAAGCCAGCATGGCAACTCGCCCTTGAATCGGATGGGGGATTAAGTTGCACAACTGTAGGGATTGCCCTTCTTGGAGTTGCTCATATTCAGGGAAATAGGCCATCTCGATCACAGAGCCTTGCTCTGAAAACATAGAGGCAGTGTATTCATAAGCGATCGTCGCAGTTTGTTGGGTCAGATCGTACAGAGCTGCTTGGCAACGATTTACGCCTAGTACTAGAGCTAACTCCTGCACAACAGTAGCTAAAATTTGTCCTTCATCCAAGCTATCCCGCAACTTATCGGTGATGCGCTTGAGCATGTCATTAAAGTCGAGGACTTGATGCAACTGAGCAGTATACTGGCGTAGCGATCGCTCGGCCTGCTTGCGTTGCGTAATATCGTGAAAGATACAGTGAATTGCCTTGAGCTGATCTGCTTCAAATCGGCTGCTCAAGGTGCCTTCAACTATAACTTCTCGTCCCTCTTTACCCAAAAATGTGATTTCCAAGCTGCGGGTAGCGGGTTTTGCCTGCACCCAGTAGATTGCTTCTAGCCATCGTCCTCGGCTTTGCGGATGCACAATGTCTATGGCTAAGTTGTTGAGGTCCGCTTCGTCATAACCCAACGTATGTTTCCATGCGGGGTTGACATAGAGCAACTCCCCAGACGGAGACATGATATGGATTAAATCATTGGCATGGTCTAAGAAGTTTTGCAACCGTGCTTGGCTCGTGCGCAGTTCAGCGTTTACAGCTTCTAATTGGTCTGCTTGCCGTTGGATCTGAGCAGTCTTCTGAAACAGCTCTACAAAGGCAGCTACCTTGGAGAGGAGAATTTCTGGCTCAATCGGTTTGAATAAATAATCTACTGCTCCGACCGAATAGCCTTTGTAAACCAGCTGGTCGCTGTTGTGGAGCGCCGTCATGAAAATAATCGGGATATGGCGCGATCGCGCGCGGCTACGAATTAGAGTCGCCGTCTCAAATCCATCCATTTCCGGCATTTGGATATCGAGCAAAATCAGAGCAAAGTCTTGCTCCAGCAAGCACTTCAAGGCTTCTTTACCCGAACAAACTCGCACCAAATTTTGACCTAAACTAGCGAGAACTCCTTCTAGCGCTAGCAAATTTTCTACATGGTCATCGACCAGAAGAATATTGACTGGAGGCTCAGTTTGCATCATTCCATTGCAACCCAGGGTAGTACCTGACAGCGGCATAGCGGTATAAAGCTAGCCTGCAAGGACTTTATAGTAGTGAACAGCAATTAACGCTAGTGTGGTTAAGTCACCAGTTTCTTAGTTTAGTGTACGGTGCTTCTAAGTAGTAGCCTCAAGGGATAGATAAGCGCCGTTATCTATGTAACTTTTAATAGATTTAATTTTAATTTGATTTTATCAGCAAAAAATAATAAAAATGTGTCTAAAACAATTATGAGAAAAGCCCTTGGGCGTCTGGCCGTGTTTCGACCCCAAGGGCTTTTGCTTTAGAGTCACTCCCCACATGAGTAAATGTACAGTCTTTCTACCCATGCTTTAGTCCCATTAAGTGACACTTTTCTGACTGTCCTCACTGATGTGGCTTATGTAGGACACATAGCAATCCACCAATTTCATAAATTATTCAGGACTGGTATATAGATTCAGAAAATCTAGATTCAAGGGGCAAGAGTTATTTGTCAAAGGAGAATTGGAATGGGCCTAGCGAAAGTGAGGTAGCCATTGCCGCTTCTTGCACTGCTTCCTTGACGGTTGGTAGGTCTACAAAGCGGATAGCGTGAGGTGAGCTTAAACCAATCTTGCCAGAAAGCTCTACGTCTTCACTAGCGGCCAGCAACAAGCGCAAGCTGTAGGAATCCTGGCGGTTAAAGGGAATGAGAACGACATCCAAGGCGGGTTGTGGTTCCGCAAAGGACAAGGGGGTGAGTTGCTTTACCTGGTGGTCGCGATCGCCTGAGCGGACCTCGACATGCACTGCTCCATCCTCAGCATCGTCCAGATTCAAGGAGATGCCTAACTTAAACTCGTCAAAATCCTGTGTGCCTTGATTGAGTAGATGAATCTGGACCACGCGCAAGTTGTCATACTGATATTCCTTTTGCCCATCCGAAATCCGAATCTCAGTGCGGGGACAAGATGAACCGAGAACATCTTGGAATTGGGGAGGCGTTTCTACTCTTTGAGCGATCGCAGGTTTACGATTGCGGTAGGCTGCGATCGCGGCATAAAGGGCTGCTCCCACTCCACCACTAACCAGTAGAGCGATCGCAATGATGAGAATAGTCAGCCAATGGAGATTAAGTAGAAAATCTAACATCCTTTGCCATTCCGTAACTTCTAACTGATCTCCAACACCTGATCTTTGCCCCAGTGAAATGTCTCTTTTACGGTTCGTCAGAACTCTACAGCTTCCGCTCCTGCCCAATCCCCACGAGAGTTTGCCAGATAGCTATGAAGAAGGTGCAGACAATCAGTGCAAAAGCTTCTGGCCGCTTGAGTAAATCTTTAGCTTCGAGGTTAGGGGCGATCGCCTGATTATCGTCATTGGTACCATTCGCATTGCCATCATTCTCAGGATTAGCTGTAGTTTGGAAGCTGGGGGCAGAAGATGCGGGTTGCTGTGGTGCAGGTTCTCCGGTGGGGGTTGCGGTATCTGTGGCTGCAACCTGATCCTCAAAGTTCGCCGCGATCGCCACAGGCTCTTCTGGTTTAGGTGCTTCTGGCTCTGGTGCTTCTAGCTCGGACTCCTCCGCCACAGGCTGTTCTGACTTAGATTCCTCTGGTTTAGGCTCTGCGATCGCCAGTTCCCCAGAAGGCGGCGTTTCTGGATCTGCTTGGGGTGCTTCTACCTCAATTGCAGCAGTAATCTCAGTTAGGTGGAGGGTCTCGGCGGTCTCAACCGTTTCTGTGTCTAAGCTCAACTGTGCTTCTAGACGCTCTTCTAGAATGGACGGCGTCAGGAGCGGAGCAATCAATTCGTTACTAGCGGTGTCTGGTTTCTGGTGCCCTGGCTCAAACTCCTCAGCAGCCTGATGAAGCTGGGGTTCCACCGTTCCCTCTTTTGCTTCTGATGCTTGCTGGGTCAAGGTAAGCTGCTTGTCGCCTAAAGCCCGAATGGTGGATAAGAGGTTTTTGTGTTTGTGAGGCATGATTGCGGTTCCCAGAGTTAGTTTCAGTAGTAACGAGTTTGAACTGGTGAAACCCAGTTCAGGTCTTGAGCAACCAGTCCGAACTGCTCAACCAAGAAAAAGAGTTAATAGCATCATTTTCCTCCGAAAGCGCTGCGCTATTACCTGGCCTAACGGATGGACCTAGCACTGATCCCTAGGCTGATTTCCGCAAATTTAACCCAGTTCAACTAGCAATTAGGTTGCCTCACTGATCGGAGTGCCCGTTTTAGCGGCACCTTTACCAACAAGTACTAAGAATTTGGGAGATTGAGCTTATGGGGCAATGATCCGGCTTACATTAAGGTTATGGCGCAACTTACATCACATCTTGCTACGGTTAGGGAGAGCAGATCTATATGTATCGAAGAATCCTTGTTGCGATCGATCACTCCAGCATTAGCCGCCAAGCTTTTGAACAAGCTTTAGCCTTAGCGAAGCTGACAGAAGCAAATCTAATGTTGCTCCACGTCCTTTCTTACGAAGAAGAAGGAAGTCCTAGATTGCCAGTGCTGACAGGTTTTGACGCTTATCCTGGCATGATCCGGACTCAAGCTTTAGAGCTATACCAACAGCAATGGCAAAACTATGAAGGTCAAGGGCTAGCAATGCTGCGATCGCGGGCTCAAGAAGCGGCGGATGTAGGTGTGCGAGTGGAGTTTACCCAAAGCCCTGGTAGTCCTGGCCGAGCCATCTGTGCCTTAGCTCGAACTTGGGGCGCAGATTTGATTCTGGTGGGGCGTCGAGGTCGATCGGGTCTGAGCGAACTCTTTTTAGGTAGCGTTAGTAACTATGTGCTGCACCACGCTCCCTGTGCGGTTTTAGTTACCCAAGGAGCGATCGCTCCCAGTCCGCAAGAGCGATCGCCAGAACACGTAGAAGTTTTGTCTTAAAAGTTTTGTCTTGCCAAAAGAGCAAGAGTTTTTCTACCGAGGCAGCCTCAGCAGGTAGGAGGTAGAGTGAAGCGATCGCGGTCGGAATGCAGTCGTGCGGTCATCTCGCTTAAATTCAGATGCTCAATTCAGAAGTAAGTAACTGGTCAATCACCTCAGCGACTCCATCACCTCGGCTGCCTTGCGTCACCCAATCCGCTTGTTCTTTCACCATCGGCAGCGCGTTGGCTACGGCTACAGAGAGGGCGCAAATATTCAGAAAAGCGAGATCATTCTCCGCATCACCAAACCCGACTACGTTCTGTGGAGATAACTCCATGCGTTCTAGGGCTGCTTTCAACCCGGTCGCTTTGTTTAAACCGGAGGGCAGCACCATTACAGCTTCTTTATTGAGAATTATCTGTAGCTCTAACCCCAAATCTCTAATGGTTTCTAATACCGTGGTTTCATAGGGTTTCCAAGTTGCTACAATCACGCGACCAACAGCTAAGGAATCAACTTGGCGTTCTTGAAGAGCTTGGATAAAGGCTGCGGGAGGGCGATCGCCCAACAATTGCTCTTCACGGGTGTTAGGCCAGTACAGCAAAGCCCCATTCTCAGCAACCACACAATCAAACCAATCTACCTGCGGCAGCACCTGGAATAGCTCGTCTAACCGTCTACCTGTGACTAAATAAAATGAGTTTGCGGCCAGATTCGCGGAGGCGTTGCAAGGCTGCCAGCGTGGTTTTGCTGACTTGACCTTTCGTAGCGAGTGTTCCGTCGGGCGTTGCTGAAAGAGTAATGCTGGCTTTGGCACAATGAAGGTATGAAATGTCCTCAATGTCACTCCACTCACACAGCTAAAAACGGTCACCGTCGCGGCAGACAGTGCTATCAGTGCCAGCAGTGTGGTCGCCAATTTCTCGAGTCTTACCGTCCTTGGGCTTACTCCGATGACATCAAGCAACTGTGCATCAAAATGTATCTCAATGGCAT